>JALYQJ010000035.1 GCA_030855875.1 Acidobacteriota bacterium | reverse complement strand
CACACTTCAGCGTTTTAAAAAGAGGAGAATTTATGGCAGTAACAATAGTAATTCCAACGCCTTTGCGACAATTTGCGGGCGGAAAATCGGAAATTGAAGTCGAAGCGACAACGGCAGGCGAGGCTTTGGATAAATTGACGACCGCGCACGGAGATTTGAAAAAGCACCTTTACAACGACGGCGGAAATTTGCGAAATTTCGTCAATGTTTATGTTGGCGACGAAGATATTCGGGATTTAAACGGACTCGAAACAGAAGTCAAAGACGGCGGCGAAATTTTAATTGTGCCGTCAATCGCGGGCGGAAATCCGGCGGCTGAAGCCAAAGCGACAAAAGAATTGCCGAATCTGAGCAATGAAGAAATTGCCCGTTATTCGCGGCATCTGATTTTGCCGGAAGTCGGTTTGGAAGGTCAGCGTAAATTAAAAGCGGCTCGCGTTTTGATGATCGGCACGGGCGGTTTGGGTTCGCCGTTGGGTTTATATTTGGCGGCGGCGGGAATCGGGACAATCGGACTCGTTGATTTTGATGTCGTGGACGAATCGAATCTCCAACGCCAGATTATTCACGGCACGAAGGATGTCGGACGACCGAAAATCGCGTCGGCGAAAGATCGTCTGAACGACATTAATCCAAACGTCGTAATCGAAGCGCACGAAACGATGCTGACGAGCGAAAACGCGCTCGAATTATTTAATGATTTCGATGTCATCGTTGACGGCACGGACAATTTTCAAACGCGCTACCTCGTCAACGACGCTTGCGTTTTAACGGGAAAGCCTAATGTTTACGGCTCGATTTTTCGGTTTGAAGGACAGGCGAGCGTTTTCTGGGCGGAAAAAGGCGCGTGTTACCGCTGTCTTTATCCCGAACCGCCGCCGCCCGGACTCGTTCCGTCGTGCGCCGAAGGCGGAGTTTTGGGCGTTTTGCCCGGCATCGTCGGCACGATTCAGGCGAATGAAGTTATTAAAGTAATTCTCGGCGCGGAAGGAATTTTGCTAAATCGTCTGCTTTTATTCGATGCGTGGAAAATGAAATTTCGTGAACTCAAACTTCGCAAAAATCCTGATTGTCCGTTGTGCGGGACAAATCCGACGATTACGGAATTGATTGATTACGAAGCGTTTTGCGGTCTAAATCAGCCGGTTGCGGAAACGCCGGTTACAGAAGAAATCACGGCGACGGAGTTAAACGATTTGATCAAAAATAACGGTGACACGCAGATAATTGACGTACGCGAACCGCACGAATACGAGATTGCCAGAATTCCGAATACGAAATTGATTCCGCTCGGCGAGATTGTCAGTCGGTCAAACGAAATTGATGCGAATCGAACGGCGATTCTGCATTGCAAAGGCGGAGTGCGAAGCGCGAAAGCAATTGAAAATTTGAAAAACGCCGGATTTAGCGGACGTTTGATAAACCTAAAAGGCGGCATTGCAGCGTGGTCGGACGAAGTTGACGCGAATGTCCCGAAATATTAGTTTTGAGTCCCGCCTTCAGGCGGCATTTTCCCATTGTGCAGAAAGCCGCCTGACGGCGGGACTCAAAACTAGATTCAAAAAACAAAACTTACGCACGATTTTCAAAAAAATTGCCGGTAATTTTTAAGCTGCATTCAAACGCGGCTTCAAACATATCCTTTTTGGTTTCGACTGTCAGCAGTTCGACTTCATAATCGGTATCGCTCGTTGGAATTAAATACACAAACTCCTTGTCGCGCCGGAATTGAACGTCTTCGAGTTTGCCCCGATAATCGCGGTCGAGCGCGTCAGCCAGACGCAGAATCGCGCCCAGACGATAAACCGTTTCGCGGTCTTTCTCGATTAAAGCCGTAAAATCCTGATGTTTTTCCTTCGGCATCGAACCTTTGTGATAACGCGCGACATTAGCGATTATCAATTTTTCGGTTTCGGAAAATCCGGTCAAACCCGAATGTTTAATGAGATAAAGCGAATGTTTATGATACGACTCGTGCGAAATGTGATAGCCGACCTCGTGAAGTAGCGCGGCGGCGGAAAGCAGCGTCCGCCAATGCCGTTCCAGATTATAAACGGGTGCGAGCCGGTCAAAGATTTTTTCCGCCAGATTCGCCGTTTGCAGCGCGTGATTTTCTTCATAGCCGAAATGTCTGCCGACGGCGAAAACGCCGCGCAGCCGTTTGTCTTCAAAATCCGGCACGGGCGGCAGCGATTCGGCTTCGAGCAGCCGCAGATAATCAATTATCACGCCTTCGCGCAAAGCGTAACTGCACGGCTGAAGCGTTTCGATTTTCAGCGTCTGCATTACGCCTTCGAGAATTTGTCCGCCCGCCATAATCACTTCGGCGCGTTGACGGCTGATACTCGGCAGCCCGGTGCGTTCTTCAATGGTCATTTCGGCTAATTTTACATTGAGCGCGGATAATTTTTTTAATTGGATGGGAAGTTTTTGCGCTGAATCTTCATCAATCTCAAAATTTAAAATCGAAGCCAGATTTAAAATCGTGCCGGATGTTCCGGTGGAAATTTCCCACGTTTCATTTTTTATTTTTTGGCGCGGTTTATCGAGCGCGAGCGCGATTTCAAGCCGCAGGTTTTTTAATTCCTTTGGTTTCGGCGGATTGCTGACGATAAATTTTTCGGTCAGTCCGACCGCGCCGAGTTTCATCGAAAAAAGTTTGTGCGGCTCGCCCGCCTTCATCAGCGAAAGCTCGGTCGAGCCGCCGCCGATGTCAATATTTAGCAGTGAACATTCGTTTTCACAAATCTTTTGCGCGACGGCGATGCCGATTAAACGCGCTTCTTCGAGCGAAGACAAAACTTCGACGCGAACGCCCGTCTGTCTTTCGATTTCGGCGACGAAATGCGCGGCGTTTTCAGCTTCTCTGACCGAAGCGGTGGCGACGGCGAGAATTACGTCGGCGTTGCGGTTTTCGGCAATCTGGCGAAATTTACCGATAGCCTGCGCCGAAATATTTATTGCTTCGTCGGATAATTGATGGGTTTTCAAGGTTTCGTGACCGAGCCGGACGCGCTCGCGTTCCTGCAAAACGACGGTAAACGAATCGGCGGCGGATGCCCTGACGACGACGAGTTTGAGCGAATTTGAGCCGATGTCTATGGCGGCGACGGTTTGTGTTTTCATTTTTGTTACAATTAACTCTTTAACACAAGTTTTTCATCAAATTTATGAAAGTTCAAGACGTAATGACAAAAGATCCCGGTTTTTGCTTGGCGACAGACAGTTTAGCCGATGCCGCCGCGATAATGTGGCAGAAAGATTGCGGCATTGTGCCGATTCTCGACGTGGAAAACCGCATTGTCGGTGTAATTACCGACCGCGACGCATTCATCGCCGCTTTTAGCCGCGATTGTCCGCCGTCGAAAATAAAACTCGAAGAGTTTTGCCGCGAAAACATCGTCGTCTGCCAGCCGGATGAAAAAATCGGCGACGCTTTAAGGAAGATGCGGAAGCACCGAATAAAACGTCTGCCTGTAACTAGCCAAAACGGGGAATTAGTTGGTATTATCTCGATAACGGATATTCTTTCGACGACAAGTAAGAATAAGAAAAAAAGTAAAAAAATAAGAAAAAAGATTATTTCTACGCTGCTGGAAATCGGCAAACCGCGACCAATTTTGCTTGAGGAAATTTGACGACGACGGTGTTTTGCTGATTTTTATCAATAAGCAGTTGTTATCGAAATAAAATAGTTAATGAAAACTCTTTATATTTTGCGTCACGCCAAATCCAGTTGGGATAACCCGAATTTGGCGGATTTTGAGCGTTCACTAAATGACCGCGGACTTGAATCTGCGCCTTTGATCGGTTCGATAATTTGTAAGAACGATTTTCAGCCCGATCTACTGCTCAGTTCGCCGGCGCGGAGAGCGCAACAAACCGCCGTTCTAGTAAAAGAAGCCGGAAAAATAGATGCTGAAATTCAATTCGACGAGCGAATTTACGAAGCCAGCCCGCAGCAGCTCGTGCAGGTTATCTCCGAATTAAAAACCGATACCGAATCGGCAATGCTGGTCGGTCATAATCCTGGATTAGAAGGACTTATCAGATTTCTGACCGGCGAAGATCAAGCAATGCCGACCGCCGCTTTAGCCGTCATTGACTTACAGGTGCAAAACTGGGCAGAAGCAAATGCTCAATGCGGAAATTTGCGAACGCTTATTCGCCCGAATGAAGAAAAGTAGGTGAAGTCAGAAATCAGAAGTCAGAAATCAGAAGTAAAGAACAAAATAATTTCTATTCTCACCTCTGATTTCTGACTTCTCAGCTTTTATTTAACCTTTTATTAACTTTCTGTTCACATCCAATTAAGTTCAGCCGCATAAAATCTCGCCAAGCGAAACAAATTGTTTCTATTTCCGAAAATAATCGTTAAAATTAAAAAAACCCGAAATATGCTTCAAAATATCCTGATTGTCGAAGACGATGCGGACATTGCCGAAAGTCTGCATTACAACTTTAAGCGCGAAGGCTTTCGTCCGCTGATTGCCGAATCGGGCGAAAAAGGTCTGCGTCTGGCTTTGGACGAAAAAAACGCTCCGGCTTTAATTATTCTGGATTTAATGCTTCCGGGAATGAGCGGAATGGAACTTTGCCGGCGGCTTCGGCGCGAACCTTTGACGGAAAATACGCCGATTATAATGCTCACGGCGAAAGCCGCCGAAACCGATAAAATCGCCGGTTTGGAACTCGGCGCGGACGATTACATCGTCAAACCTTTTTCGGTCAAAGAAGTTATCGCGCGGGTTCGCGCCGTTTTGCGCCGCGTCGAAAAGGAAGACGTTCCGAAATATGAAGACGAACGACTGGCGATTGACTTTGCTGATATGCGTGTTGTGTGCGGCGGCGCGGACGTAAAATTGACGCGCAAGGAATTTGCTCTGCTCGCGCATCTTATCAAAAATATGGGACGAGTCGCCGCCCGCCAGCAGCTTCTCGATAATGTTTGGGGCTACAGTTATTTCGGCGATACGCGCACACTCGACGTGCATATTCGCCGTCTGCGGCAAAAGTTGGGCGATTGCGGCGGCTGTATTGAAACGGTGGTCGGTGTCGGTTATCGGTTTATCGGGTGCAAATGAGTTTTTTTAATTCTATTTTTTCAGTTAAAGAGCAGGTTCCGACGGAAAATTCTCACGAAGTTTTGCGTGAGATTCTGGAAACGACGCGCGAAAGCGTTCTGGTCATCGGCGCAAACACGCGCATCGTCGCCGCTAATCTCGCCGCTTACGCCGCTTTTGCCCGACCCGAAGGCATTTTGGAAGGCAAACGTCTGAGCGAAGTCATCCGCGATTTAAATCTTCATGAAGCGTATCAAAAAGCTCTGGAAGAAAACGAAACTTCCGATATAAAACTCGAAATTCCCGGCAGCGAAAAACGCCGATACGACGTTCACATCGCGCCGATTCATCTCGACGGTAAAAAGAACGCCGTCGGATTTTTCTATGATGTTACGCAGATCGAACATCTCGAAACGGTTCGACAGGAATTTTTGTCGAATATCTCGCACGAACTGCGAACGCCTCTGACGGCGATTATGGCGTTTGTCGAAACGCTCGAAGACGGCGCGGTTGACGATCACGAAAACAACCGGCGGTTTCTCGGCGTGATTCGCAAAAACGCCGGACGAATGCACCATTTGATTAACGATATTCTGGAACTTTCCTCGATTGAATCTGGCAGCGTCAAAATTAAGTTAAAAAAAATAAAACTCGCGCCGCTGGTCGAAGATATTTTTACAAATGTTTCGACCAAAGCCGCCGCGCGGGAAATAAGTTTGATCAACGAAGTCGCTAAAGACGCAATCGTCTTCGCCGATTACATACGGCTCGAACAAATGCTGACGAATTTGATTGACAACGCCGTCAAGTTTAACCGCCAAACCGGAAGCGTAATCGTTGGCTGCGAACAAGCCGTCCGCAAAGATGTAATTTCCGTCGCCGATATGGGCGAAGGAATTTTGCACGAACATCAGCAGCGCATTTTTGAAAGATTTTACCGCACCGACCGCGCCCGCTCGCGCGAAATCGGCGGAACCGGCTTGGGTTTGGCAATCGTCAAACATCTGGCGCGGCTGCACGGCGGTGAAGTTTCAGTCAAATCCACGCCCGGCGAAGGTTCGGTTTTTATCATCGAACTGCCTGCCGCATAAAGACTTACCTCGTTTCCTAAATACCTTCCAATAAACACCGTATTTATGCTACAATAAAAATTCCCAGACCAAAAAAAACAGATGAGACCGTTTTAGACTGATTCATAATTTTGGCTGTTCTTCTCGTGGTTTTGTTAGAAGGAGAAAAAATATGGAACTCAATATCGGACAAAAAGTCGCGTATCCAAACCAGGGCGTTTGTCTGGTTGAAGGCATCCAAAAAAAAATTATCGGAACCGATTCGATGAACTTTTATTCGCTGCGCGTTTTGAGCGATAATTCGATTATCTTCGTGCCGACGGCAAACGCCGAAACGGTCGGAATTCGCCCGATTATCTGCCAGTCGCAATTCAGGCGTTTGATGACCGATTTGGGAATGGATTTTGAGGAAGTTTCCAACGATTGGAAAAGCCGTTCACGCGAATACAACGAAAAACTGCAAACCGGAGACGTTTTCAAAGCGGCTGATGTTTTGAAAAAGCTGACCTTTCTCAGCCACGAAAAAAAACTTTCATTCCGCGAACAAACTCTGCTCGACAAAGCAAAATTCCTACTCGTTTCGGAAATCAGCAACGCGAGTTTAGCCGACGAAGAAAAGATCGCGGTTAAAATTGACAAACTTCTCGCTATCGCCTGTGAAAAACATCTCGTTTCACAACCGCGCGTCGCCGTCGCTGCAACAGTTCATTAAATTAAAAGCGAAAAGTGAAAAGTGAAAGAAATATTTTCTTTCACTTTTTAGCGTAACTCGTCCGCACGACGGTTTTGATATTGCCGCGAACGTGAAAATCGCCTTCGATCTCGACTTTTAACGGGTCGCACGCCTGAACGAAATCTTCCAGAATAATATTTATAACGTGTTCGTGAAAAACCTTAACTTCGCGGAACGCATTAATATAAAGTTTCAAACTTTTAAGTTCGATACATCGTTCGTTCGGCACGTATTTAAGCCGGATAATCGCAAAATCGGGAAACTCGGAAAACGGACAAATTGCCGTAAATTCGGGCATTTCAAATTCAACCCAAATCTCGCGTCCGGCGTAATCGTATTTAAACGTATCGAGCGGATAAAGCGTCATTTCATCGCGCGGAGTCGAGCGAATATCCAAATTTTGTTGATTAACGGGCGGTAAATTTACTTGGTCTAACATAGTGATTATTTTCCATAAATTCGATAAAAGTCGAAACAGTAATTTTACACAAAATCCGGCGAAAAATTAAATCGAGGTTGTCGGCTTTAATCCGTCAAAACTAATTTGCCCGCTAAACACGCGGAAGGGCGCGAAAAGGAAACAAGAAAATTTTATTTTGTTTTAATTAAGAGTCTTTAGTGTGTTTCGCGGGCAATCTTTTCTTAAAATTTAAACCTTTTCGCCGTTGCCAAATCGTTGATGCCGCGCGTTTCAAGTTCTTCGAGGAGATTGACGAAAATATGCGCGGTGGCGCGGGCATCTTCCGAAGCGCGGTGATGATTGATAAGCGCGACGCTGAAATATTCGGCGACTGTATTAAGACGGTGGTTATCAATATGCGGCAGCAGTTTGCGCGACAATTGAACGGTGCAGAGGTGCGGATTAGCGACGCGGTAATTCGCGTAAATTCTGCCGATTTCGTGATTAAGAAAACGAATATCGAAATGGGCGTTGTGAGCCACCAAAACCGAATCGCCGATAAAATCGAGAAAATCAGCGGCAATATCCCGAAATTTCGGAGCTTGCCGGACCATTTTGTCGGTGATTCCCGTCAATTGCGAGATAAAAATAGGAATCATCGTTTCGGGATTAACCAGCGTGTGAAATTCGCCGGTGATTTTGCCGTGACGGACGCGATATGCGCCGATTTCCGTGATGCGGCACGGCGGAGTTTTCGCGCCGGTCGTTTCCAAATCAAAAACGACAAAATCGGTTTCCGCCAACATTCTCAGTTCAAGATTTTCCTGAATCAGTTCGACATAATCTTCATTTAATTGAAGGCGCGGATCAATTTCGATCAAATCGGAGACGAGCAGTTTTGCCAGTTCCGGTTCGGGCTGGCGAATTTTCATCACGTAATCTACGACCTTAACGGCGGAAGCGCGTCCGCCGACCGATTGCAGAAGCTGAATCGTTTCGCTGATGAGTATAGATTCGGAAATCAAATTTGGATAAGGCGGCATCTTTAGTTTATTCTAACGTGAAAATACGAATCTGCAAGCAAAAACGCGAAAGGGCGATTGTTTTGGGATTTATTTCGGAGATTTCGATAAATGAGAGAAGAAAACATCAAAGTAGTAGAAAAATTCTTAAATGCCTTGAAGCATAAGGATTTAAGTCTTGCGCCGCTCGCCGACGATTTGAAATTTGAAGACCCTTTGACAGGTAAAAGTGTCGGCGCGGAAAATCTAAAAGCGTTTTTAGCCGGATTTTTGCCCGCACTAAATGACGTGCGCGTCATTCAGCACGTATGCGAAGGGGAATACGTCGTGACGCATTGGGAAGCCGACGGCATTTTCGGCGTAATATCGATTTTGGAAAAGTTTCGCGTAGAAAACGGAATAATCACCGAAGCCTACGGATATTTCGACCCGAAACCAATTCTCGGAAGTTAAAAATTTTGTATTAAAATTTATGAATTCGGAACAGATTTTAGAACATTTCAAACAAACCGACGCGCTTTTGGACGGACATTTTATTTTGTCGAGCGGTTTGCACAGCCCGAAATATTTGCAGTGCGCTTTGGCTTTGCAATATCCGTCTGACGCGGCGAAATTCGGTCAGGCGATTGCCAAACAATTTACCGATTCCAATATCGAAACCGTCGCTTCGCCCGCTATCGGCGGTTTGATAATCGGTTATGCCGCCGCGCAAAGTTTGAACGTCCGTTTTATCTGGACGGAACGCGAAAACGGCGCGATGACTTTGCGGCGCGGATTTTCCGTCAAAGAAAATGAGCGAATTTTGGTAGTCGAAGACGTAATTACAACCGGCGGTTCGACGCGCGAATGTATCGCGGCATTAGAGAAAAACGGCGCAAAAGTTGTCGGCGCAGCTTCGGTTATTGACCGTTCAAACGGAAAAGCCGAAACGGGCGTTCCTCGCATTGCGCTGGCAAGTTTGGAAGTTTCAAGCTATAAACCGGAAGATTGTCCGCTGTGCGCCCGCGGCGAAATCGCGGTTAAACCGGGCAGCCGTTCGCAAGGTAAAGTATGAAGACTTCAGTTCAAATCGAAGAGTTTTGGCGCGTATTTTGCGAAGAAAACTCTCAGGTAAACTTAAACACTCCGTATCAAATCTGGCACTTCGGAATCGGGCGCGATGATGCCGAAGAATTATCGAATCTGGTTTTGCAGGGCAAAAAGACGGCGACGGCTTCGCTCGTTTGGGAATACAAAGCCAAACCCGAAGACGCACCGGTTGCTGGTGGTTACAGCGTGGTTACGAATTTTTCAGGCGTTCCGAAATGTATCTTGCAAACGACAGAACTGCGCGTTTTGCCGTTCAATGAAGTTGACGCGGAATTTGCCTTTGACGAAGGCGAAGGCGACCAAAGCCTTGATTACTGGCGCGAGATTCATTGGGATTATTTTTCGGAAAGATGCGCGGAAATCGGCAAAGAACCGGATTTGGAAATGCCCGTTATTTGCGAAAGATTTCAAATCCTTTATCCTAAAAATAAATGAACAAATCGAAAATGGTTCAAGAATTTTGGCAAAAATTTTGCGCTGAAAATCCCGAAGTAAATCGAAACACGCCTTATGAGGTCTGGTTCTTTCACCACAACCGCGAGCCGTCAAAAAAACTTGCCGAGTTAGTGGTTTCAGGCAGAAAACAGGCGACCGCTAGTTTGATGGAATATGAAAACGATACGGGAGAAGGCGGAACCGTCGGCGGTTACAGCGTCGTGACGGATTTCGACGGAAATCCGCAATGCGTCATTCAAACGACGGAAGTTCGTGCGCTGCCGTTCGGAGAAGTTGACGCGAAGTTTGCTTTCGATGAAGGCGAAGGCGACCGAACGCTCGAATATTGGCGCGCGGCACACACGGAATTTTTTACCGAATGCTGCCGTGAATTAAATATCGAATTCAACGAATCAATGATGATTTGCTGCAAAAGATTCAAAAAATTGTTCCCTAAATTATGAATTTCAAATTCCTCATACAATACGACGGCACGGATTTTCACGGCTGGCAGGTGCAGGAAAATCAGCGCACCGTTCAGGGCGAATTGCAGAGAGTTTTGTCTTTACTTGAAGACGCGGAAGTTCACGTCGCCGGTTCGGGCAGAACCGACGCGGGCGTTCACGCCGAAGGACAAACGGCAACCGTGAAACTCGCCAGATTTTTCACGCCGGAAAAACTGCGTGGAGCGATAAATGGGAATTTGTGGCGCGATTTGCGGATTTTAAACGTCGAAAAAATGCCTGACGATTTTCACGCCCGATTTTCCGCAAAGGGCAAAACCTACATTTACCGCGTCGTCAACGCGCCGGTTATTTCTCCGTTTCTGTGCCGCTACGCACATCTCGAAGGTCGCCCGCTCGACGCCGGAAAGATGAACGAAGCCGCCCGATTTTTTCTCGGCAAACACGACTGGACGGCTTTCTCCGCTGCCAATTCCGATGCCGAAACCCGCGTCCGAACGATCACGGATTTTTCGGTCGAATCGTATTGGAGCAGTCAGGCAAACGCTTCGATCATTGAGTTTCGTGTTACGGGCGACGGATTTTTGCGTTATATGGTGCGCTCGATTGTCGGCACTCTGCTCGAAGTCGGGCGCGGCGAAAA
>JALYQJ010000030.1 GCA_030855875.1 Acidobacteriota bacterium | reverse complement strand
ATTTCGCCGCTCAGAGAAATCATCGAATCGCCGAGACCGCGTTCGTTGGCGACAATCGCGTTATAAATCGAAATATTGAGTAAAAGCGGCGTGAGAAAATCATCTTTCGCCACTTCAAAGTTCAAAGTTTCCGATTGTCCGCGACTGGTTTCGAGATTTATCCGCACCGGAATCATTTTCGGGGCTTGTCCTAATTTTCCGAAAACTCCGGTGGCACGATCCTGCGTCATACTTCCGACCATCGCGTCGGGAACGGCGAGTTTGAACGAATTATTCACGTTCGGAATAACCGTCACGACGCTCGATTCCGACATCGGCAAATCCGACGTTCCGAGACTCAAAAACGGATGACCGAAAGCGTAAATTTTTTCGCCGTCACGAAAAGTCACCGTTCCGGCTGCCGCCATCGAATAATCGCCGCGCGTCAATTGCATCGAAACCGAATCGCCGCCCTGCAAAGTCGTTTCGTCCGCCGCTTTAAGTGGCGTGATTCGCGCCGCTCCGCCGACGGCTGAGACAGGAAATAAGCCGACCTGCATTAACTGCGGCGCGAAAAGATTAAGCGTGTCCTGCGAAAAACCGCTAAAGGCAATCGGAGTCGCAATCGGCTGAAATGATTGTCCGACAACCGATGCGAGCGATGAATTTGCCGATGCGCCGGATAAAATCGAACTCGCAACCATCGCGTTTCGGGGAAATTCGGGTTTCCAACTTGTCGCCGCGAGTTCCGCAAACGAAACGGTGCGCGGCTCTTGCGCTCTCGGTTTTGATTTTTGATTCTGCTCGAAAATCGAAAGCATCTGGGCAATCGGCGTGATTCCGCAAATCGGCTCTTTGGAAAACGGAAAACTATATGAAATCGCGCCGACGAGTTTGCCGTTGATGTAAACCGGCGAACCGCTCATTCCGGCAAAAACGCTCGTGCGGTCTGCGCCGCCGCCAGAAATTCGCCCGACAATCATATCCTGATGCGGTCCGATTGCGCCCGGCACGATGCCTAAAATCTCGACCTGAAACTCTTCCGGCTCCGAGCCGCGAAAAACAGTCCGCGCCGTTCCTTTCATTCCTTCCCTTAATTCGGAAAGCGGAAAAAACTGCGTTTTGGAATTTACGTTCGGGTTGGTTGTGATTGTATTTTTAGCCTGCATCTGCGCGAAAACGCCGAAGCTAAAAACTAAACAAAGCAGAAATGCGGCGGTAAACTTTGCTCTTTTCATATATAAAAACATCTTCCTTTCTTACTGCCGTCTATGCTAACATTTATGACGGCATACCGAAAGCCTAATTTTTTAAGGGCTATCTTCCTAAGACTACCGAAAACGATTCCGCGTTGTATTTTCTTTCTCGAATCCTTAAGAAACAATTCGGGCAGAGAAAATATCAATCGAAAAACGTCTAAATGAGGCGAAAAACCAAACCGATTTTTGCGGTTGCCGAACATTATCTGCCAAATCTACGATAAAAAATCTGCTCGCCTTTCCGTGCTGAATTACCATTATGGCAAAAACAAAACGTCTTCTTAAAAGTTTTACCAAACTTTTGCTGCCCGTCATTCTTCTGCTTTTGTTCGCCGCCGCCGCCGCCGCCGTCTGGCTCAATTACAAAACAGCGCATCCGCAAAATTCCGCGTATCTCGTCACGCCGGAAAAATTCGGGCAATTGAGTGCGCGTGCCGCGCAGGTTACTGAGGAAACTTGGACAAACAATAATAAAACGCAGTCGCGCGGCTGGCTTTTGAAAGGCGCGGAAAACGCTCCCGCCATTATCGTTTTGCACCGTTACGGAGCCGACCGTTCGCACGTTTTGAATATGGGCGTAAAGCTCAACGAATCTACCAATTACACGGTTTTGATGCCGGACGCGCGCGGTCACGGTGAAAAACCGGCGTTGAAAAACACCTCTTTCGGCGGTTGTGAAGGCGAAGATATTTTAGGAGCGATTGAATTTTTGCGCGGCTTAAAATCATCGCCCGACAAGGCTCTGGTCGGAACGAACATCGGAATTTACGGCGTTGAAATGGGCGCGATGACCGCGATTTCCGCCGCCGCCAAAGATGCGACGGTAAAAGCTCTCGTGCTTGATTCGGTTCCGCAAAGCTCGGATGATCTGCTCGCTGCGGCAGTCGAACGACAGTTTCCTTTCGCCAGTTCAATCACCGCAAAATTCGCGCAAACGGGAACTTATCTATACTTTTTCGACGGCTGCTACCGGCGCGGCTCACTGTGCGAAACGGCACAAACAATCGCCGACCGAAATGTTTTACTGCTCGCCGGTTCGGACGCGCCGCGTTTTCAGGACTCGACCGCCAAACTCGCCAAATGTTTTCCGAACACGACAAAAGTCGAAAGCAAAACCGATCTCAGTCCGTCCGGTTTCAGCATTATCAATGCATCTCTGGAACAATCCGAAACTTATGACCAACGGGTAATCGAGTTTTTAAAAGCAAGTTTAGGTAATTGATATTTTAAGGAAAAAGAAGCGGAGGTCAAACAAAATCATCTGGTTAATTTTGTTTGACCTCCGCTTCTTTTTCCTTTATCAATATTTCTACAAATCTACCTTTTTCTTACTGTGACCGTTTGTTTGAGCGACCTTGTGAATGTCCGCGCTTTCCTCCATTTTGCCGACCGATTGCTGCAAAATCTCGCGCAGTTTTTCCAGCCTTTCCGTAGTCGAGCGCGTTTCCAACAAACGATATTTTAAATCGTTTTCGAGATTAAACGCGGCGGTGACGAGAAAGGAAAACTGCTCGGCTTCGGTGCGCGGAATTTCGGGAAATGCGTTGCGCTGTCCGCTTAATTTATGCGCGGCGCGGGCGATGCGCTCAAATAAAACGAAAACTTCGTCCGCCAAAGGTTCCAGAATCGCCGCGTCTTCCGGTTCGTCCTCGAAAAATTCGACATCGCCGATTAAATAAGGCTCGTCCGCGTCAACATAATCAATTAAATGATAGCGAATCACGCCGATTGTCAAAACATTCGAGCGACCGTCCGGTAATTCCTGAACTTCGCGCACTTCCGCCGCGCAGCCGATTGTGCCGGAAGCCGGTTTTTCGATAAAAGATTCCGACGGTTCAAACAGCATTACGCCGAACAT
>JALYQJ010000009.1 GCA_030855875.1 Acidobacteriota bacterium | reverse complement strand
ACGAAACGCTCGTTTCGTCGTGAATTGATTTGATAGCCGAAGCCAGCAATTTGCCTACGTTCAAAACTTCTATCCGACCTTGCTCGCGGAGAATTTCGCCTTTGTCGCACAAAGGTATCGTATTTGTAACGATAACTTTTTTAATATGCGAGCCGGCAATATTTTCGATTGCTCCGCCGGAAAAAACCGCGTGTGAAAAACAAGCGTAAATTTCATTTGCGCCGCTGCCGTGCAATGCACCGGCGACTTTGCAAATCGTGCCGCCCGTGTCGCACATATCGTCAACAATCAAACAATTTTTGCCGCGAACATCACCGACAACATTCATTACTTCGGCAACATTCGCCTTTTCGCGCCGCTTATCAACCAAAGCCAAACCCGCGTTAAGCCGTTTAGCGTAAGCGCGGGCGCGTTCCGCTCCGCCCGTGTCGGGCGCGACGACAATCAAATTTTCAATCGGATTATGCTGAAAATAATCAACAAAAACCGGCGCGGCGTATAAATGGTCAACCGGAATATCAAAAAAACCCTGAATCTGCGAAGCGTGCAAATCAACCGTCAAAACGCGATGCGCTCCAGCTTTGGTAATAATATTCGCAATCAATTTCGCCGCAATCGGCACACGCGGGCGATCTTTCTTATCAGAACGCGCATAACCGAAATATGGAATCACCGCCGTCACTCTTTCCGCCGAAGACCGCACAAATGTGTCAATCATTATCAGCAATTCCATCAAGTTCTGATCACTCGGCGGACAAGTCGGCTGAATAATAAAAACGTCCATTCCACGAATGTTTTCGCCGATTTGAAAATTGAATTCGCCGTCGGAAAAGCGGTCGGTCGCCGATTTCCCCAAATCACAACTTAAATGACGGCAAATGTCTTCCGCCAAACGCCGGTGGGCATTGCCCGAAAAAACCTTAATGCTGCCCGGAACACTCATTTCGATTTTGGATTTTCGATTTTGGATTTTGGATTTTCTTTGAAACATCCAAATCCGTCAGCACAGATCGCTTAAAAAAAAAGCAAAAAGATTATAAAAAGTTAAAAATAAAAAACGAGCAATTTCACTTTAAAAATTGCTCGTTCCGATTATAAAAAATGGCTGGGGCGAGAGGATTCGAACCTATGAATGCCGGATCCAAAACCCGGTGCCTTACCACTTGGCGACGCCCCAATAAAATATTTTTTAGAAACTAATCGGAAGCAAGCCATTCATTATTTTTCCTGAAACTTATCAGTAATTCCTAATGATTCGCGGTATTTCTGCCGCGAAACGGTTGCTACGGCAAACTTTCGCCAGTTGATTTCAACATCAAGGGCTTTTAGTGTCATTTGCCGTGTTTCTTCATTTTCAAAGATTGCGTAAACGCTTGCACCGCTTCCGCTCAAGCGAGCCTGAATCGCGCCGAGTTCGAGAAGTTTTTCTTTAACCCGTCTGATTTCCGGCTGAACAGCAAAAACACTCGGTTCAAAATCGTTTTTCAAATTCGCTTGCCTGAAATCGAGGCTTTCAGCATCATTCCGGCAAACATTGAGAATACTTTTTGAGTCAATTTTTGTCAAGCGAGGCACATTCAGCCGCGCAAAGGCTTCGCCGGTCGAAACACTAACCGGCGGTGTAACGATCAGAAGAAACTTTTCCGCGGCATCTTTAACGGGCGTAATCTCGCTGCCGCGCCCGGTTCCGAGAGCGGTTCCGCCGCAGAAAAAAAACGGCACATCCGCGCCGATTTTTCCGCCGATTTCAGTTATTTCCGCCAAAGTAATTTTAAGACTCCAGAGTTTTGCCAGTCCGATCAGCGTTACCGCCGCATTCGACGAACCGCCGCCGAGACCACCGGGCGCGGGAATCCTTTTTTCGAGACGAATCGCCGCGCCGGTTTTGACGGCGTATTTTTCGCGTAAAATTTTCGCGGCTTTGACGACAAGATTAGTTTCGTCGGTCGGAATCGTTTGATTATCGCAGTCAAAACCGATTTCATCCGATGCGTTAAAAGTTAAATTATCGTGCAGCGAAACTGTTTGAAAAATTGTGCGAAGCTCGTGAAATCCGTCGTCGCGTTTGCCTAAAACGCGCAGATACCAGTTAATTTTGGCGAACGACGGTAATGTAAACGATGTTTCCGACACCGTTTCAGCATAAAAAATGATAAAGATTGAAGCAAGGCTCGAAGTTAATGAACAGCGAATATCTAAAAACTAAAAGTTAAATTACCTTCATTTTTACGGCTTGCATTTTTGCCGTTTTCATTTTCTCAGCAGAAAAACCTGCGTAAAATAATAAGTTCCTTCGGGCGTGACGGCGATGCCGACGGCTGATTCCTGCCATTCTTTATTCAGTAAATTTTGTTTGTGCGAAGATGATTGCAGCCAGCGTTCGACGGCAAACTCAATCGGTTGTTTGTATCCGCGATTGTAAGCGATGTTTTCGCCGATTGCCCGCCATTTTTTCAATCCCGATTTATCGGCGCGGTCGCTGACTATTGAACCGTCGAGTCCGGTATGGCTGAAAAATTTGTTGTCCGCCATATTCTGCGAGTGAAGTCGGGCGATTTTGGCGATTGATTCGCTCCATTCGAGTTCCTTTAATCCCTGCTCGCGGCGTTTTTCGTTTATCAATTGAAACGCCTGTCGTTCGAGGTCGAGAACGGTCATCGGCGCAGAGACATTTGGTTTGGCTTCTGAGGTTTTCACGTAAATGCGCGGGCGTGAATCCAAAGTTTTTTCAACGTCAGAAAGAATTGATTTCGGTTTGAAATTTATTTTGGAAAATTCGATTTGCGCCTGCATTCCGGCGGAAGAAGCGAAAAACAAAACGAGTGTAAAATAGACATAACACGGGAATTTCATTAATGACCTCACTTCGGCAGCCGGACGATTTCAAACGATTGAAACTCTCAGGCTTTGCGTTCGTTTTGTCGCAAAAACTTTCTGCAAAAACGAATGCCTTTTTCGGATAAGGTTCGAATAAATTTTATTTAATTCGATGAATTGAAAACGGAATCGAAGAAA
The DNA here is from genome assembly GCA_030855875.1 of Acidobacteriota bacterium. Lineage (GTDB taxonomy): Bacteria > Acidobacteriota > Blastocatellia > Pyrinomonadales > Pyrinomonadaceae > SXVE01. Next base: position 520 of record JALYQJ010000009.1, on the reverse strand, counting down.
CGATTCGCCATTAATTGAAAGACTTTTAATTGCGCTTTTTTTCCATTAAACTCATCGAAGAAAACGGATATTTTTTTTGAGCTTTATTCATCGAGCGAGAAATTTGATATTTTAAAATCAATTGTATGATAGCAAACCTTTTTTTATCGTTATTTCTGATTTCATTATTTTCATTTTTTGGCTGCCAAACTGAAACTAAAAACAGCCAAAACGCCGTCAGTCCGGCAAATGCGGAAAAGATCAAATCAATTTTGACCGAGAAAGGCGTTTTCAACGCCGAACTAAAAACCGCTCCGCAGGAAATTAAAGTCGGAGAAAAAACCGATTTGTCTTTTCACATCAAAGATTCCGGCGGCGAATTAGTTAAGAATTTGCAGATCGTTCACGAAAAGCCGATTCATCTTTTAATCGTTTCCGACGATTTGGAAGAGTTTTATCACGAACATCCGACGCTGCAAACCGACGGCAGTTATAAAGTTCCTTTCGCTTTTCCGAACGGCGGCAATTATAGACTTTACAC
>JALYQJ010000561.1 GCA_030855875.1 Acidobacteriota bacterium | reverse complement strand
CGACGGACAGATTGAAGAGTAGAGAGTAAAGAGCGGAGAGTAGAGAGTAAAAGAAAAATACTTTCGACTCTCTACTCTCCACTCTTTACTCTCTACTCAAATGAAGGACATAATACTTTGGAAATATGAACGCGCCAGTTGGCAATGGGACGTTTTATGTCTTTTAATTCTCGTATTTATTTTCGCAACACCGAAAACCTGGTTTGATAAACGCGAAAAACTTGCAACCCAAACTTCGCGTTTAATCGTCAAAGCCGGAGATTTTCCGCCGGAAGCAAACGAAAGGGAACAGCTCGTAAAGGAATTGAGCGGCAACGATAACGCCGAAATTCTCGGAATGCGCGAACGGAAAAACAATAAAGGCGAATCATTCTACGAGATTGATTTCAGATAAAACTTTTCATATTTTGGTAAGGAGTTGTATTTTATGAGTAAATTTTTGAGATTCGGTTTGACGACATTAGCATTGTTGTTTGTCTTCAATATTTTCGCCGTTACCGAAACGAAGGCGCAGATTGTAAATAAGATTTTGGACACAATGGACGCGCATTATAAAGCTCTGTCGTCGTTACAGGCAAATGTGAAAATGAACAAACATAACGCGCAACTCGGCGAAAACGATGTAATTGAAGGAACGGTAAAATATTTGCCGCTGAAAGGGCGCGACGCGCTTGTAAGAATTGATTGGATGAAACCCGTTCAGGAATCATTAGCGGTCGTCAATAAAGAATATGTAATTTATACGCCGCGTTTAGGAAGAGCGATTGTCGGAAAGGTTGACAAAGCGCAGGGAAGCGCGAAATCAAACAGCGCACTCGCTTTTATGAATATGTCGAAGGCGCAGTTAAAAGCCAATTATAATATGAAATATTTGGGCGAAGAAAAAGTTGGCGACGGAACTCTGACGTGGCATCTCGAACTGACACCGAAAATAAAAACGACTTATAAAGTAGCCGACATTTGGGTTGACGGCAACGGAATGCCGATTCAGATGCGCGTCACGGAAAATAACAACGACTCGACAACGGTTTTTCTTTCAAATTTAATCAAAAACCAAACGCTCAATACAAAAGTTTTCGTGATACCTCTTCCGAAGGGAACGAAAAAACTTGAAGGTTAGTTTTTAACTTCGCAAACAAACAATGCAAAGGCTTTGGCTTAAAAAAGTCAGAGCCTTTTCTGCAAATTTGTAAAGAGTTGCGGCAGAAACTATAATTACAGATTTAATGACGAAACCGAAAAAGGTGAAACCGATTCAGTTAGTTATATCAGACGAAAAAACCAAAGAATTGCTGACGGAAATTTTGGTTGAGATGATTCAACAAATATTTTCCGTAAATAGAAAATAAGAATTTATGCCAAAGGCAAGCAGTTTCAGCCGCTTTACACGCGGAGTCAAGCACACAATCAAAGCGTTTGCTTCGACCAAACATCCGGTTTTGGTTCACATCGTCCCGATGCGGCGGTGCAATCTTGCCTGCACATACTGCAACGAATACGATAAAACGAGCGATCCGGTGGAAATTGGTGAAATGCTCAGACGGATTGATAAACTCGCCGAATTCGGCACGTCGGTCGTCACGATTTCGGGCGGCGAACCGATGATGCACCCGGAAATTTACGACATTATCGCCCGCATTCGTCATCACGGAATGATCGCCGGACTGATTTCCAATGGATATTATTTTCAGGTTGATAAAATCAAAAAACTCAACGAAGCCGGACTCGATTATCTGCAAATCTCGATTGATAACGTCAATCCCGACGATGTTTCCAAAAAGAGTCTGAAGGTTTTAGACGCAAAGCTCGTCAATCTACGCGACCACGCGAAATTCAAAATCAACATCAATTCGGTCGTCGGCGGCGGTGTCGCAAACCCGGACGAAGCGTTGATTATCGCCAATCGTGCGATTGAATTAGGTTTTTCTTCGACCGTCGGCGTGATTCACGACGAAATGGGTTTGAACAAAGGTTTGACCGAACACGAAACGCGGGTTTACAAAGAAATCAAAGCCAAAGGCACGAGCAGTTATGCGCGTTGGAACTGGTTTCAGGACAAATTGGTTGACGGCGGCGAATATGAATGGCGATGCCGCGCCGGTGCGAGATATTTGTATGTTGACGAAGCGGGAATCGTCAGTTGGTGTTCGCAGCAGCGCGGAACGCCCGGAATTTTGCTGCACGAATATACGCACGAAGATATGCGCCGCGAATACATCACCGAAAAATGGTGCGCTCCGACCTGCACGATTCAATGCGTCCATCAAGTCGGACATCTCGACGCTTGGCGCGATCCGCAAATTTCGCTTAACGACTACAATAATCGAAAGGGCGGCAAAGGTTTGAAAAAAGAAACCGTCGCGCAGGTTTTGAGCGCGGAATGATCCGGTGAATTTCAAACAGACCAAATCTTGTAAAAAGACGCGAAAGCAATTCATTCTTTCGCGTCTTTTTTGTCGGTTCAATCGAGTAATTTTGTATAATCTTTAAAACTTGAACGAACGTAAATTATCAAATGGCTGAAGCGTCTGCAAAAAATAATTCCGAATCACAAACGAACAAAAGTTTTCTCGTTTGTCTGGCGAGAGCTTTCGGGGGCGCGTTGATTTTTTCGTTTCCGATGCTGATGACGATGGAAATGTGGCATCTCGGTTTTTATATGGACAGATTTCGTCTCGCGCTGTTTATGTTTCTCGCCGTTCCGCTGCTCGTCGGGTTGTCGTATTACGACGGTTTTGAAGATACTTTTACGACCAAAGACGACGTGATTGATGCGTTCGTCGCTTACGCGGTCGGGTTTGCCGCCGCCGCCGTGATACTGTTTTTATTCGGACAAATCAAAGCCGAAATGTCCGCCGACGAGATTATCGGCAAAATCTCTTTGCAGGCTGTGACCGCCGCTCTCGGTTCGATGTTTGCACAGAGTTTGCTGGGCGGCGATGATGACTCGAAAAAGGATTCGGACGAAAAAAAACGCAGCGCGAATTATTTCGGGCAGCTTTTTCTGATGATCGTCGGCGCGGTTTTTCTTTCGATGAGTCTGGCGATGACCGAAGAGATGGTTTTGATTTCGTATCAAATGTCGGATTTGCTTTCGGCGGCGTTGGCGATTTTTACGATTCTGCTAATGCACGGCTTCGTTTATGCAGCTGAATTTGCCGGACACGAAAAACATCATTCGCCCGACACGCCGTTTTGGAGCGTTTTTCTGCGCTTTACGGTCGTCGGCTACGCGATTGTTCTGCTCGTCAGCTTTTATATTTTATGGACGTTCGGCAGTTTGGACGGACTCGGATTTGAAGAACAATTAAAAGCGGTCATCGTGCTTGGGCTTCCCGCCGCGCTCGGCGCGTCGGCTTCGCGGTTGATTTTATAAATAAACATAATAAATGACGGAAAAATCGAAAGACGAATCGAAAGACGCGAAAAAAGATAAAGCGCAGCCATATCAAAAACCGCCGTTTTTGGAATGGCTGATCGCCGCGCTCGGTTTAATTCTTGTGACAGGCGCAATCGGATTTATGATTTACGAAGCGGCGACGCAGGAGAATCTGCCGCCGAATTTTGTTTTCAAAGTTGGTTCGGCGACGCAAACGGCAAACGGTTTTCTCGTCAAATTCGAGCTGGAAAACACGGGCGACGAAACCGCCGCCGCCGTTGAAATTGAAGGCGAATTAACGCGCGGCGAAGAAAGCGTCGAGAAAAGCTCGGCGACTTTGACTTACGCGCCGTCGCATTCAAAACGCGAAGGCGGATTGCTTTTTACAAAAAATCCGAACGAGTTTGAACTGACAATTCGCGTCGCGGGCTACGAAAAACCTTAATCCTAATCTTTCTCATACCAATCTTCGTGCCGCGCCCATTCTTCGCAACGCAAACACGAAGTCCAACGCCATTGATGAGCGCAGCCGGGACAAACGCCGCCGGTTGAAAATGTATTCCAACTTGTCAGACAGCCGCCGTAAAAATATTCGGGCGCGTCGCAGTCGGCGCAAAACCAGCGGCTCGATTTCGTTGGCTGCCACTTGCAGAACGGGCATCGGATTCGCCGCGTTTTCGCCGCTTCATCGCTTGATTTCAAGGCTTTGAGAATTTCTTCGGTGGCGGCGGTTTTTCGGTAAGCCAGAAAGATTATTATGAGAATTAAGGCTGTCGTCAAACCATTTCGCGCCGGAAAAGATTTTTCGGTTTTCATAGTTTTATTCAATTTAAAACATTTTCTTGACTATCCCGATTCAATGTCGGATTCTATTTATACAGTTTTAAATATTAATGAACAAAAGGGAAGGTAAAGAAAATGTCAGCAGAAACAGCAAAAAAATTTATTGACGCATTGCACAAATTGGAAGCCGAGCGCGATCTGGAAACAATCGCCGGTTTGTTTGACGAATCGGCGGAAGTCGGCAACGTCGTGACGGCTGAGAAAAATCTCGGCGCACGCGAATTCTGGCAAAAATACCGCGATAATTTTAAGGAAATCGAGTCAATATTTCGCAACGAAATCGTCACGGACGAAACCGCCGCGCTCGAATGGACTTCAAAAGGAACGAGTAGCGACGGCAATGATTTTGAATACGACGGCGTGAGCATTTTGGAAATCAAAGCGGATAAAATCTCGCGTTTTCACGCATATTTCGACCCGAATAATCTCGGACATCAGATTGTTGACGAAAAAAGTCGGGAGGCGAACGGTTAATGACTGAAAAATTAAAAACCGGCGACCAAGTGGAATGGGAAACTTCGCAGGGGACGACCAGCGGAACGGTGAAAAAGAAATTGACCGCACCGACCAAAATAAAAGGTCATAAGGTTGCGGCTTCCGAGGACAATCCAGAATACTTGGTTGAAAGCGAAAAAAGCGGCAAAGACGCAGCGCACAAACCGGAATCTTTGAAAAAAACTAAAAAGTAACAATGACAAAAGGCAAAAATATATCTTATTATTTTTGCCTTTTTATTTACCTGCGCGGCGTGTCTTCGCCGATTGTCCAGACGACGACCGAACTCGAAAGCCCTAAACCGGAAAGCCGTCCAGCCATCATCACAATCGTTTCGCCATTTTCCACGACCTTCGCATCGAGCAGAGTTTTTTCGCCGTCTTTGAGCATCGCTTCGGTCGTTTTTCCGGCTTCGTGACAGAGCGGCTCAACGCCCCAGATCAGCGCGAGCTGGTTGCGAACTTCGTCCGTATTCGTCAGCGCGAACGTCGAAAGACCGGAGCGCACCGATGATAAACGCCGCGCCATTAAGCCGGATTCGGTAAAAACAGCGACTTTATCGGTTTTGATTTCGCGGGCGCAGTAAGCCGAGGCTTTGCACAAAGCCTGCGAGGTTCTACCCGTCGGCTTTTCGGAAAACTTGGCGGGACGCTTCAGTTTTGTGGTTTCGACGGTTTCCGCCGTGTCAATAATTCGTTTCATCGTGGCGACCGATTCGACCGGATAACTTCCGGCAGCGGTTTCAGCCGAGAGCATCACGGCATCGGTTCCGTCCCAGACGGCGTTGGCGACATCCGACGCTTCGGCTCGTGTCGGACGCGGATTTTCAATCATTGACTGGAGCATCTGCGTTGCCGTGATGACGAATTTATCGTTCATTACGGCTTTTTCGATAATTTGTTTTTGATAAACGGGAACGAGTTCCGCGCTCGTTTCCACGCCCAAATCGCCGCGCGCAACCATTACGCCGTCGGTATTTTGGATAATATCGTCGAGATTTTCCATCGCTTCCGCCTTTTCGATTTTGGCGACGAGCAGCGGTCTGCCCCATTTGCGCGTGTTGAGTTTTTTGATAAGATCACGCACTTCTTTACAATCCGAGCCTTGCCGGACAAATGAAAGCGCGATGTAATCAACGTCCTGCATCATCGCCCACTCCAAATCTTTGCGGTCTTTTTCGGTCAGCGAAGGAATCGGAAGTTTGGTGTTCGGCAGATTAATGCCTTTGCGTTCGGATAAAACGCCGCCGTTGACAACCATCGTCGTGACATCGGTTTTCGTCACTTTTTTAACTTTTAACTCGATTGCACCGTCGTCGAGCAGAATTTTATCGCCTTTGGCGACGAGCTTCGGAATTTCCTTGTAATTAGTCGAAACTTCCTTGATGCTGCCCTGAATGTCGCGCGAAGTCAGAATAAATTCCGCGCCCGTTTCCAAAATTACCGGCGTGGCGTTTTGCAAAAGTCCGGTGCGGATTTTGGGTCCCGACAAATCAACCAGAACAGCCAAAGGCTTATTCAGATTTTTCGCCGCCGCCTTCGCCGTTTTGATTGTTTCGGCGTGTTCTTCCCACGTTCCGTGCGACATATTGATTCGCACGGCGTTGAGTCCGGCGTTAATCATCGCTTCGATGGTTTTTTGCGTGTTTGATGCCGGTCCGAGTGTCGCTAAAATTTTCGCTCTTCGCATATTTGATTGATTATAAAACTTTTTGGAAAAGAAGATGTTACAACCGTTAACGATTTCTTCTCAAATCAACAATTTCGATTTCTTTGAGCGAAATTCTGCCTTCTTTCGGCAAGGCGTTGTCGGCGTAAATTTTCCATTTCACCGATAAATCTGCGTTTTGTAAATTTTCAAACTCCGAATTAAGCGGAATTTTCCAGTTCATCGTCATACTTCTGAGAAGCGGAAAATTCGA
>JALYQJ010000405.1 GCA_030855875.1 Acidobacteriota bacterium | reverse complement strand
CGCCGAAGAATTATTCGGTAGTCCAAAGCCTTAACTTGGCTAAAAATCACTCCATAACTTTTTACTGAGGCATTACATTACGCAAAATGATTTGCTGGACAATGCAGCGTATATTTTATAAAATACACGTTGCTCTTAAATTTGAAGTTGAAGTAAGTCCGAATCATTTTTTCCGTTTCTGAGCCTTTTTCAGTTCATTATTAGTTAATTAAATGTAGATATTCAGGTAATTTTTTATCTGTCTGAGAAGTTTTATTTGCTAAAAACTTTACAACTCATTTCGTATAAACGACATCAGATTCGTCAATTCACAATTTGTCGGTATTAATTTATATAAATTCATAGTTGACCCAATCAAGCAAATCATTCGGCATTTCGACGATTAAATTCTTTTTCTTACTGTAAGAACGGGAAGGGCAACATAGAAGGTAAAGCGGATTTTTTAAGCATAAAAATAAAGACTTTATTTATGCACAAACTTCGGTTATCGGTTTTCGATGTCTGAAACTATATTTATTTTGTCCTTATATCTTAAGGTTATTATCAAAAAATTAAAACATTCGTAAGTTGTCAGGAGGAATTATTTAATGCAGAAACCTATCAGCACGGAAACTCGTCGAAGTCTTCTGTTTTGCTTTGTCTTTTTAGGATTAGCGGCGGCTTTCGTCCTTGCTCCGTTTCAATTTCGTTCAGAAGCTAACAATCGTAAATCAACCGGCAAAGAACTTTCGCCAAATTCCAAAGATAAAAGTAAAAAGTTAGAAAATTACGATATTCGAACCGATAAAAGTGCGGCGAAAACTTTGTCGAATTTCCGCTCAAAAGTCGGAAAAAGCGATTTTACCGCCAAAAACGACCGTCGGAAAATGGAGTCGGCGGAAGATTCTTTGCGCACACAAATTCCGACATTGAAAGTCGAATACAGAAAAGATCTGCAAACTCCCGAAGTAATTACGCCGGACGTAAAACAGGGCAAAGCGTTTTTAACTTCTGCGACTTCGGCAAAACGCACGGATGTATTACGCAACTTTATAAAGGAAAACGACGGCTTGATCGGTCTGGTTGAAAATCAACCAGACGATCTTCGTGTCGCTGCCGATTACACGAATCCTGACGGCAATCTTTCATTTACTCACCTCCAACAGTTTATTAATGATATTCCGGTTTTTCAGGGCGAGATTAAAGCCGGTTTTAGGAAAAACGGCGAAATGATTCGCATTATCAACGACCTCGCTCCCGGACTTGACCAAAGCTCGGTTTCCGGCAATTTCGGCAGCCCCGAAGATGCCGTTAGTGCTGCCTTCGGCAATGTCGAACGTTCTTTGCAGCTTGAAGATACACAAAAAAACACCGCCGCTTCGACCGACTCAAAAGCCGTATTCGGAGAAGGTAATTTCGGAACCACCGCCGAAAAAATGTATTTCCCGACCGAATCGGGCGTTGCGCGTCCGGCTTGGAGAATTTTAATTTGGGAGGACTCGGCGGCATATTATCTTATCGTTGATGCTGAAACAGGCTCTCTGCTCTGGCGAAAAAACATCGTCGCCCACCAAACCCAGCCGGCGACTTACGGCGTTTATGCGAACTCGACGAGTATGCTGCAAACCCTCGACAGTCCGGCACCTCTTTCGCCCGGAATTATCGATCCGACAACGGGAACTCAGGCTCCGCTCGTCCCTCGCACCAATGTCAGCCTGATTGGAAACGAAGCTCCTAATACATTTAATAATTTGGGCTGGATAACTGACGGCGGGACGCTGACCGACGGAAATAACGTCGAAGCCGGTGTTGACCGTGACACTTTAGAAGGCACGAGTCCATATGGAATTGATGCGAATGGAAAAGCATCTGCCGCCGACCGCGTATTCAGTTTTAACTATAATCCGGGCGCACCGGGCAACACCGGCGATGCGCCGACACCTAACTCTCCTGGAAGCTGCAGCTCGACTGCAACCGCGCCGCTGACGGATTACCAAAAAGGTGTCGTCACGCATCTGTTCTACATCACCAACCGTTATCACGACGAGATGTATAAACTCGGTTTCACCGAATCGGCTCGCAATTTTCAAAATAACAATTTCGGACGCGGCGGTTTCAGTAATGACCGGATTTCGGCGGAAGCCCAGGATTGCGGCAATACAAACAACGCCAGTTTCGGAACGCCCCCGGACGGCTTTCGCGGACTTATGGAAATGAACATTTATACTCGCCCGATCCCGGACCGCGATTCCAGTCTCGATGCCGATGTTGTCGCACACGAGCTGACGCACGGATTGTCGAATCGTTTAATCGGCAACGCCGCCGGTCTGTCTAACGCGATGTCAGCGGCGATGGGTGAAGGATGGTCTGATTTTTACGCGACGGCTTTGCTCTCCGAACCGACAGACACGATTGACGGCATCTATCCGAGCGGCGGTTATATAAATTTTTCTGGAAGTACGACATTCGCACCGAATTATTATTACGGTGATCGTCGTTTTCCATATGCGATTAAATCGTCGGTTGGCGGCGCAAATAATCGTCCGCACAATCCGATGACGTTTGCCGACATAGACGGTTCGCAAATAAATCTAAACGACGGTGCTTTTTCGTCTGCTTTCACCGGCACTTCCGACCAGCTTCATAACGCCGGCACAGTTTGGGCGACCGCTTTATTTGAAGTCCGCGGCAAATTCATTCAGCGACTGGGACACGTCGAAGGAAATCGGCGGGTTCTTCAAATCGTGACCGACGGTATGAAACTATCACCGCTCAACCCGACATTTTTGCAGGCGCGTGACGCTATTATCGCCGCCGCGCAAGCAAATGCACCGGGACAAGATTCGCCTGATACGGTAGATGTTTGGAGCGGTTTCGCTTTGCGCGGAATGGGTTTTTCGGCTCGCATTCTCAACATTGGTAACGGAGGCTTTAATGGAAACGGCTCGACAAGAGTCGCCGAGTCATTCGACGCTCCGAATGTCACGTCAAATCCGAACTTTTCATTTACTATCGCCACAGGCAACGGAAACGAATTCCCGGAACCGGGTGAAACTTTGGTTTTGACCCTTCCGCTGACAAACAATACCGGCGTTTCGGCAAACGACGTTTCGGTTCAAGTTATCGGCGGCGGAAGCGCAAATTACGGAAATATGGCGAACAACGCTACGGTTTCGCGCACCCTCAACTTCGCTATTCCGGCGAATACTCAATGCGGAAGCGAGCTAGCACTTTCGATTACAATTAACAGTAGTCTCGGTTCATACACGCAAACGCGCACGATTCGCATCGGTGCGCCGGTTTTAGCATTTGCCGAAAAATTTGACGGCGTTAGCGTCCCGACTCTACCGTCAGGCTGGAGCAGTTCCCTTCCGAATATTTCGGTGCCGAATACCGGACTGCCGTGGAGAACGACAACCACTTCGCCGGCGAGTGCGCCGAACGCAGTTTTCGGTTTTGAACTGACGACACCGAGCCTCGTTGATTTGGAATCGCCTGTCGTAACGACGACCGAACCAAACGCTCAGTTGAAATTCGATATTAAATATGATACCGAACCCAGTTACGATGGCGCGGTTTTGGAGATTAAAATCGGCAGCGGAAGTTATCAGGATATTTTAGCGGCGGGCGGCACTTTTGTCAGCGGCGGTTATAACTCCTCTTTTGCAACAAATTCCGATAATCCGATTGAGGGAAGATCGGCGTGGACGGGTAATTCCGGCGGCTACATTTCTACATCAATCAATTTACCGGCTTCGGTCATTAATCAGCCTATTCAATTTCGCTGGCGCATCGCGTCTGATACGACGTTAGCAGTCGAAGGAGTTTATATTGACAATATACAAATCCTTAACGGTTATAGTTGTTCATTCGTTCCAACCACGGTGAAATCTCCGTTTGATTTTGACGGTGACGGGAAAACCGATCTTTCGATCTTTCGTCCCGCTCCCGGCGAATGGTGGTTTCTCCGCTCGTCCGATGGCGGCAACAGCACATTTCAGTTCGGTAATTCTTCGGACAAACTTGTTCCGGCTGATTTCACCGGCGACGGCAAAACCGACATCGCTCTGTTCAGACCTTCGACCAATGAGTGGTTTGTCCTCAGAAGCGAGGATTCGAGTTTCTATTCGTTTCCCTTCGGAGCGGCGGGCGACGTTCCCGTTCCGGCTGATTACGACGGCGACGGTAAGGCTGATCCGGCTGTCTTTCGTCCTTCGACGCAGACCTGGTTTATTCTCCGCTCTTCAGGCGGCACAACAATTC
>JALYQJ010000403.1 GCA_030855875.1 Acidobacteriota bacterium | reverse complement strand
GACAAGAATTTCCCCAAGTTTTGCTGACATTTGTTTATGGACGAGTTCCTTATTTCGTTTTTATTTAATTAAGGAATGATTTTTTGAAGTGTCGGCTAAAAGACTTTTAACCGTTAGAGAGAAAATCGCCAAGCAATGATAAACATCGTTGACTGATTAATAGTAATTGTTAAAATCAAATGTGTCAAGAAATCTTTTTTGAAAATTTAATGGCGTTGGTAATTACGCCGGTGAGTTACGAATAAAATTTTATTTACAAACTTTCTGCAAACAAAAAAAGCCAACGAATATAAAATATTCGTTGGCTTTAACCGATTGAATGACCTGAAACTTAATCGTTCAAACGAATCGAACTAAGCATCGTCCGAAAAGCGTTATTGTAATTTCTCGACTCGTTTTCCGGCGCAATCATCGCAACATATAACAAACTGCCGTTGCGAAGCTGCGTCGTATAAACTGTGACGACTTCGGTTCTGTTTGTAACCGGCGAAACGCCCGACAGAACGGTTGCCAGTGCCTGTCGTCCGCCAATCGAAGCACGCGAATAATTAGAACTTTGACGCAGATAATTATTTCCCTGCAAAACGCCGTTGACGTATTGTTCGGTCGCCTGTCCCAAATCTCGGCTGTTGGTTTGGGCGATTCCGACCATTGCGCCGTGCGTGATTCCGTCATTGCCGTAACCGCCTTCGGGCGCAAACTGAACAGAATCCTGCGATTCAAAAGCCCGCCAGTTGTTCGGCACGTTTAACTGCAGCCAATTTCCGCCCGTATAAGTTTGCGCCCGTGCCGACGGATATGGAACGCGGCTCGAATATCTGCCGCCGGCAGTCGGATTTTGTCCGGCTTGTCCTTGTCCGTTTTGCTGATTACGCGCGATTTCTTCCATTGATTGAGCGCGCGGCGAACGTCCGAGTCGGCTTTGAATTCGTTCAAACTGCGCCGTATTCTGCACCGGATTATTGACGCGAAGAAGCTGTGCTTCACGATTAATCGCTTCGTAACGGTTTGCCGGATTCGGGTGACTGCTTAAAAATTCCGGTCCGCGACCGCCGCCGCCGCCGCCGGCTTGCTGTTCGATGGTGCGAAACATATTTGCCAGATCGCGCGGGTCGTAACCGGCATTTGCCATAATTTGCGCTCCGAGAATATCGGCTTTTGATTCATAATCGCGGCTGTAGCTGGTCATCCACGCCTGTGCGCCGAGTGCGCCGAGCTGTGCGCCCTGCTCTCCGCCCAAAATCGCGCCGCCTAAAATCAGACCGATGGTGCCGATTTGATTGAGCGGGCTACTTTGTTTGGTCGCTTGCGAAGTTCCGTGACGAAGAGCGATGTGCGCGATTTCGTGCGCCATCACGCCCGCCATTTCACCTTCGGTTCGCGCCGCTTCGATCATTCCGCGATTGACATACATCGGACCGCCCGGAAGCGCAAAAGCATTGATGTCACGCGCGTTGACGATTTTAAACCGGTAATCGAAAGCCGGTTGACGAAATTGCGCCGGAATACCGTTGACGAGCCGTTCGCCGACCATCTGAATATAGCGCGTCGCTTCCGCATCGTTCAAAATCGGCATCTGACGTTCGACTTCCGCCGCCGACTGCCGACCGATTTTCACGTCGTCCTGAACCTTATATTTGTTTTTCGGCATCGTAACGCGCGTCTGTCCGAATGCCGCAATCGGCAAAACGATCATCGCGCACCACATCATCAAAACAGTTAGATTTTTTCCCAAATTATGATTTTTCATTTTTCCCCCAAAGTTCTTCTTAGCAAAATTGTCTTAACGCTCAAAGATTATAAGCGATACAGACCGGAAAAGCGTATCTAAGATGTGGAAAATGCTGCTTTAGGTTTGCCGAAAACCGGGCGGAGCGAAGGCGTTTGAACCGGACGGCTTTGTCCGGTTCGGTTAGATTGATTTTGATTCGTTCGGAAAAAAGAAGATTTGTTCAGACCGAAACAGCCTGATCGGATGGATTAATAATGTGAAAAATTTAGCAGGAGATCGCAAGTTTTTTCTTAACGGATAATTTGTTTCCCCGCGTTTCCGGGTCAACGGAAACGGGCTGCAAAACTCTTTTGACTTTGGCGATCAACGCCATAGCTTCCTTCGCGTCAATTTTCGCGGTGTGTTTTTTTTCCACCAGAAAAGCCAATGCCAAATCATTTCCCAATTCGTTTAATAAATTCATAAATTTCCTGCACAATTCTTTTAATACAATCAATGTTTCAATTTTTCACAGATTTCATACGACAGAATATATCTGTTCAGACGCACGTTAATCAGCCGAATTTTCTCAAGAATTACAAATGGTATGACTGCAATGTTAGAACAATGTTACTTAAATGTTAAATCTTTAGCGGCGAAAATTAACGAGCCGGAAAAATTAAGTATAATTTAACCTG
>JALYQJ010000553.1 GCA_030855875.1 Acidobacteriota bacterium | reverse complement strand
GTTTCGCGGCGTGCCGCCAGAAAATCCAAATTTTTTTCCTGCATCAGCGCGTAGGTTTGCAGTTGATAGATCAAATCCAGATTATGCTCACGCTGACGTAGATAGAGTATCACTCCGGTGCCTGTTTCGGCTATCTTCTTTAGTGATGACTGCATCGCCCGCGACGCATCGCCGAGCTTTGAACCGAACATTGCGAAGGTGATGTTCTCGGTTTGGACGCGCACCAAAACCGGTTCGGTTGTCCGTGAAATATCGCCCATAATCATTGCGACGTGCGTTTCGCCGTTGACGATGTTTTCGTAGACGGCGGCGCGAAAATCGCCGTAATCGGTCGGCAAAACGGTTTCGACGACTTTTCTGACGAGTGTTTCCTTGTGAATTCGGTAACGAACCAAATCCGCCACCGAGATAATTTTCAAATCGTGTTTCGCGGCAAATATTTCAAGCTGCGGCATTCGCGCCATCGTGCCGTCGTCGTTCATAATTTCGCAAATTACGGCTGACGGATTGAGTCCGGCGATTCTCGAAATATCAACGCTCGCTTCGGTTTGACCGATGCGGACGAGAACGCCGCCTTTTTTAGCGCGAAGCGGGAAAATATGTCCGGGACGCGCCAAATCGGTCGGTTTCGACGCGGGATCAACCGCTGTCAGAATCGTTCGGGCGCGGTCAGCCGCTGAAATTCCGGTCGTTACGCCGGTTTTAGCTTCGATGGAAACCGTAAAAGCCGTTCCCATACTCGAAGTGTTCTGCGCGGTTTGCGCGATTAACTGAAGTTCATCACATCGTTCTTCGGTCAGCGGCAGACAAATCAAACCGCGTCCGTGAACCGCCATAAAACTGATGATTTCCGGCGTTACTTTTTCCGCCGCGCAAACCAAATCACCCTCGTTTTCGCGGTCTTCGTCGTCAACGATAATTATTACTCTGCCGTTTTTTATATCTTCGACGGCTTCTTCGATTTTAGCTAAAGGCATTTCTATTTTGGATTTTAGATTTTGGATTCATAACCAAAATTTCCGTAAAAAGTAAATTTTAGCGAAAACGCTTTACATTTACCATTTACCATTTACCATTTACCATTAAACGATGTCGTTTGAACTTAAACTTGCCTTGAAATATTTCCGCGCGAAACGAAAGAGTCTGGCGCGGTTTACTTCGATTGTCGCCGTCGTCGGCATCGCGGCGGGCGTGGCGGCGTTAATAATCGCGCAGGCTTTATCGAACGGTTTTAGCCGGGAAATGCGCGATAAAATTCTCGCTAATACGGCGCACGTTTCGATTTTTTCAGTTGACGGAAGCGAAATTTCCGATTGGTCGGCGATAAAGAAAAATCTGCAAAAAGATGAAAATATCGTCGCCGTCACGCCGACGGCTTACGAAAGCGCGGTTCTCCTGAGCGCGAACGCAACCGATTATGTGATTTTACGAACCGAAGATCGCGCGGCAAAAGTTGAAAATCAAACCGGCGAGATTTGGAATTATGAACTGAAAACGATCTCAATCGGCGCGGAACTGGCGAAAAAATCCGGCTTGAAATCCGGCGACGAAGCGGAAATAGTCACGCTGGAAAAAGACGACGAGCCGAAACGAACCCGTGTTCGCGTCAAAGACGTTTTTCAAACCGGACTTTACGAATACGATTCGACTTGGGTTTACATTGCGCCCGAAGATTTTGCGCGGCTGCGCGGGAAAAGGAATTTTACGCCGACGGTTTTGAATGTTTCGGTCGCGGATATTTACAAATCCGACGAAACAGCGCGAAAAATTCGAGAATCGTTAAGCGAAAATTTCCGCGTGATTGACTGGCAGGAAGCCAATCGTCCGCTTTTCGCCGCTTTGAGTTTAGAGCGAAAAGTCGCGCTCGCCATCATTTCGCTGATAATTTTTATCGCCGCGCTGAATATCACGACGACGCTCGCGCTGCTCGTCAACGAACGGCGTTTGGACATTGCGATTTTGCGAACCTGCGGCGCGAAAACGCGAAATTTGATGAAGATTTTTCTGCTCGAAGGCTTACTTCTGGCTTTTTCTGGAATATTTACCGGCGTTATTTTCGGTCTGCTCAGCTGCTTTATAGGCAATTATTTCAGGCTCGTCAATATCTCGGCGGAAGTTTATTCGCTCGCTTACATTCCGCTTCGCCCTGATTTAACGAGCGTTTTGCTGATAGTTTTAATCACTTTTATTTTATGTTTGCTGGCGGTTTTATATCCGGCGTTTCGGGCAAGCCGAATTAAACCGCTGGAAAATCTGCGAAATCAATGAGAGAA
>JALYQJ010000536.1 GCA_030855875.1 Acidobacteriota bacterium | reverse complement strand
ATCTGCAAAAAGGCTTTCCGGCGGTGACGACTAAAAAACTGCATTTTCGCTCGATTATTCACGAGCTTTTGTGGTTTTTGAAAGGCGATACGAACATCAAATATTTGAACGAAAACGGCGTTTCGATTTGGAATGAATGGGCGGATGAAAACGGCGATTTGGGACCGGTTTACGGCAAACAATGGACGGCGTGGGAAGCCAAAGACGGGCGCGTCATCAATCAAATCGCCGACGTTATCGAAGAAATAAAAAGCAATCCGTATTCGCGGCGATTAATCGTTTCGGCGTGGAACGTCGGCGAATTGAAAGAGATGGCGTTGATGCCGTGTCACGTTCTTTTTCAGTTCTACGTTTCAGGTGGAAAACTTTCGTGTCAATTGCTGCAAAGATCGTGCGATTCGCTCATCGGACTTCCCTATAATATTGCTTCTTACGCGATTTTGTCTCACCTCATCGCGCAGCAATGCGATTTGGAAGCGGGCGATTTTGTTTGGACGGGCGGCGATTGTCATATTTATTTGAATCATCTCGAACAAGTTAAAACGCAGTTGACCCGCGAGCCTTTTCCGCTGCCGAAACTCGTTCTCAAGCGAAAACCCGAATCAATTTTCGATTATAAATTTAAAGATTTTGAAATCGCCGATTATCAATCGCACGCGCACATCGCCGCGCCGATTGCCGTTTGAGAAGTTTTCGATGTTACCGCGTCTTTGTTTGTGGAATTACCTTCTTTGAAGTTACCATTATAAAATCGTGAATCGTAAATTGTGATTAGTGAATAAAAACTCTTCACGATTTACGATTCGCTGTTTAAGATTCGCCGCAAAATTATGACAAAAAATCTCGAAGTCAGTTTTAATTCGCCGCAATGCGGCTGGATGTCAATCGGTTTTGACGACGGCTCAACCGAGTTTCACACGACGACGGCACACGCGCCGCACGAAAAGGCTCTGGCGGAACTTTTACGAATTTTGACGGATTTATTGAGCGCGGATTCGGTAAATGATGAGTATATTCTGCACTGGAATCGAAACCCGGAGGAATTTGATTTTCGATTTGTGCGCGACAGTGAAAATATTCTGCTCGAAATTTATCAATATCCGACCGATGAACGCGAAAAGGAAAACCGCGAATTGGTTTATTCACATCAGGGAAGCGTAAAGAATGTTTGTGAATCTTTTTATGCGACATTCGCGCAGCTTTACGAAGACCGCAATACGGACGAATTTGAATTTAACTGGCGGCAACCTTTTCCGTATGAAGATTACACAAAATTTGAAAATAAATTAAAAGATTATGGGCGATAAAATACGCTGCCAAAGCTGCGGAATGCCGCTTTCGGCTGATTTCGGCAATAAAGGAACGAACGCCGACGGAACGAAAACAGATGAATACTGCTCGTTTTGTTTTCAAAACGGCGAATTTACCGCTCCCGATCAGACGCTCGAAGAAATGATCAACAGTTCGATTGAAAATATGACGGCGGATTTGAATATGCCGCCGGAAGAAGCCGCCGAATTAGCCAATTCTTTTATTCCGACGCTCAAGCGTTGGCAAAAATAACTTATAATAAGACGCGAGGTATAATTATGAATCAGATTGCATTACCACAAATTGAACACAATATTTCGTCGCTTCCGGTTGATGAGCAGCTTTTATTGATTTCGCGTGTTGCCGCAAAACTTCGCGGAAGAGTTGAAGCCGATTCATCTTTTGAAAGTCAACTCGCAGAGATGGCAAACGACGAAGATATTCAGCGTGAGTTAAAAGAGATAGAATCTGATTTTCGCTGCGCCGAAACGGATGGATTGACGCAATGATTCAACGTGGAGAAATCTATTTTGTTGATTTAAATTCAGCGCAGGGACGCGAACAAGCCGGTCGTCGTCCGGTTCTGGTTCTGTCAATTGACTTGATAAATAAACTGCCTTTGGTTGTCACTGTCGTAGTCGGAACAAAAGGTGAAAATATCCCGCGTGATTATCCAACAAATGTTCGTATTTCCGCCGAAGAAAGCGGGTTACCGATGGAAACCGTCTTTTTGTGTTTCCAAATTCGCTCGATTGACCCGAATCGTTTCCCAAAACAATCAGCGGGAAAGATTTCAAACGAAACTTTAGAAAAAATTGAAAGTGCCGTCAGGCATTGTCTTGGATTGTGAAAGAAAAACTTTTAGATCTTTTAGCCTGTCCGTTATGCGGCGGCGATATTTTGCTGGCTTACGCCGGACGGCATGAAGATAAGGAAATTATCGAAGGCGTTTTGTCGTGCAAAAAATGTTCGCGCGAATATAAAATCGTGCGCGGCGTTCCGCGTTTTGCCGATTTGGACAAAATCGAGCAGGACAAAGCCGAAACCGCCGAAAATTTTGGCTGGCAATGGACGCATTTTACGCAGGAAGATGAAAAATACAACGAGCAGTTTCTCGGATGGCTTCAGCCGGTCAAACCCGAATTTTTCAAAGATAAATTGATTCTCGAAGGCGGCTGCGGCAAAGGTCGGCATACGAGTTTGGCGGCGGAATGGGGCGCAAAGGAAGTTGTCGGCATTGATTTGAGCGCAGCAGTCGAAACGGCTTTTCGGGCGACGCGCGATTTGCCGAACGCGCACATCGTGCAAGCCGATATTTACAAACTTCCGCTCAAAAAATCGTTCGATTATGCATTCAGCATCGGCGTTTTGCATCACACGCCCAACCCGAAAAAAGCGTTTTTCTCGCTCGCTTCAAAAGTTAAAAAAGGCGGACGGATTTCAGCATGGGTTTACGGCGCGGAAAACAACGAATGGATTACGCGCTACGTCAATCCGATTCGGACAGGTTTTACCTCGAAAATCACTCAGCCGGTGCTTTATCAGCTTTCTAAATTTCCTACTTTAGGCGTTTTTCTAGCTTCAAAATTACTTTACAAACCGGCAAACAGGGTGGCGAAGCCGCTTGCTAAACATCTTTTTTACAATGATTACCTCAATCACCTCGGCACATTCGGTTGGCGCGAGCAGCATAATATCGTTTTCGACCATTTGGTCGCGCCGACGGCATACTATATTTCAAAAAATGAATTCGCCGATTGGTGGAGAGAGATTAACGCGCAAAACGTCGAGATTATCTGGCACAATCGCAATAGCTGGTGCGGTTTCGGGAAGATTTGATATTTTTTGCAATGTTACCGTCTAAAACAATTTTGTCAGCTTTTAATTTCTCCGTCCGGCACGAGGGATTATTCGTTTTTTTTCTTTTCGCTCTTCACATGATTGTTTTAGTTTTTATCACCGCTTCGATTCCGGGCGGGACAACCGGCGATACGGCGAGATATACAGATTTGGCAAACAATCTCGCTCAAGGCTCTTTCGGTTTAATGACTCCGAGCGGTTTTGAGCCTGAAGGTGTGCGCTCGTTCGGCTATCCTATTTTCATTCTGATTTGTCAAATTTTACCGGCTGGTTACGACACAAACATTATTATCGTTCAGGGTGCTCTTTATTTAATTTCCGTTTTTTTGATTTGGAAACTCATTAAAGAAAATTTCGGAAAAGAAGTTTCATTTATATTTTTGATTTTACTGCTTTTTTATCCGTTTATCGCTTATCAGTCCTGCACGGTTTCACCGGAAAACGCTTGTATTTTTCTGCTCGCGCTGTCTGCTTTTGTTTTAGACTTTTCGCTGCGGAAAAACTACGCCCGCGCGGGTTTCGCAGCGGCGGGTTTTCTGCTTGCCTTGTCAATGTATTTTCGCTCGAATCTACTTCCTTTACCGTTCTTTTTAGCTTTGATTTTTATTTTCGTTTATAAGAGTAATCGCAAAGCCGTATTATTTTTACCGCTTGCGGCAATTTTAACCGTGCTTCCCGGCGGGATTTATAACTACCAAAATTTTAATGTAATTACTCCAACGCCCGTTTACGGCGGCGCGCAGGCTTCTCTTTGGATGGCAACCTGGCACGCTCGCCTCTCAACCGATACAATTCTTAAATATCGCCGAAGCCAAATAACTCCCTCACTCGCTTCATCGAGAATGTTGGAGCAAATGGCTGAGGCGAATCGAAAAATCGGCATCAGCGAGGATAGGTTTCCAATAAATATGGGCTATTACGACGATAATGCGACGCGCCGGCGGGTTCAAGAGGAATACGGAAAAGCCGCCGTCGAAAACATCTTGGAAACGCCCGGAATCTATTTAAAAAGCTCTCTGATAAACGTCTTCCGAATGTGGTTTTCGGCTCATCTTTCTTATCAAAACTTTTCGATTCTGCTACGTTATTATTTATTGTTTGTCGGATTCTCAGTTTTTTTATTAGGCTTATTCGGCTTGCTTTTATCAATTAAAAACTTAGCCGACCTGTCAAACCCTTTCGTCATTACGGCAATCGGAATAATAGTTTTTCACTCAATAACGCTGTGCTGGTCTCACACGGAAGCGCGCTATACTATTCCGGCAAGACTGTTTTTGCTCGCATTTGCCGCCTACGCGATTGCCGAATTTCTCAAACAAATGAGAAAATGTTTTAAGTCATTACAAACAAAAATTTAATACGAATGTCTCAAACTACAACAACAAAAATAAAAGATTTACCGCAGGAAATGGAGCAGCACACATACGCGATTATGAACCGCGTCGAAGATTCGCACTGGTGGTATGTCGGTCGCCGCCAGATTTTGGAAAGTTTTCTTGAAGGAATAATCCAAAATCTAAAATCTAAAATCCAAAATCCGAGAATTCTAGATGTCGGCTGCGGCACGGGCGGCAATCTTGAAATGCTGGAGAAGTTCGGAGTGGCGGAAGGCGTTGACGTTTCCGACGATGCGCTCGAATTTTGCAAATTAAAAGGATTGAAAGCGCACAAAGGTTTAGCGGAAAGTTTGCCGTTTGCGGACGAAAGTTTCGATGTCGTGACCGCACTCGATGTCATCGAACACTTGGACGACGACGTTGCCGGACTCACAGAAATGCACCGCGTTTTGAAATCGGGCGGCAAAACTTTGATTTTCGTTCCCGCGTTTATGTGGCTTTGGGGCGTTCAGGACGACGTTTCAAATCACCGGATTCGATACACAAAACGGCAGATTACCGAACGATTGGAGAAAGCCGGATTTGAAATCGAACGTGCGACTTACGCTAATTGGACGTTTTTCGCACCGATTCTCGCGGGCAGAATTTTAATGAAAATCACGGGAATCAAACCCGAATCGGAAAACAACGTCAATATTTCCGCACTAAACGGCATTTTCGGAAAAATTTTCAGTTCAGAAAAACTTTGGCTTAGGAATTTTGATTTCCCGTTCGGCGTTTCGATTGTGATTGTGGCGAAAAAGCCGGGCGGACGAACATAAATACAAATTGATAACCCACATTTCATAACTGGAAATTGACTGCCGTCAGATGACTTTGACAATTCTTTACAAAACTTCTCCGAAAGTGGCACGTCTCTTGCGATTAAACTGCTCACACATCGAAATATGTATCGTTTGTGTAACAAAGGCGCACACTCTCCTGAATAAATCGCGCACAACAAAAATACTTTAAGGAGCAGTTATGAAAAATACAATTAAATTAGGAATTATCGCTTTCGCATTCGGAATATTTTTTATCGGTGCGGACACAGTAAATGGGCAAAGGCGTGAGAACCGCCGGGAAGCACGGCGCGAATACAGAGATGAAGTTCGTGATGCGCGTCAGGATCGCCGGAGAGACATCAGAAACGGGACGAGCCGTCGGGAAGCAAATCGTGAATTTCGTGATGAAAGACGCGATGCCCGCCGCGAATATCGCAGCGAAAC
>JALYQJ010000531.1 GCA_030855875.1 Acidobacteriota bacterium | reverse complement strand
ACAGGGAACGGAATGGGGCGGCGTGTGTTTCGCGGTTTACAATTTCGTCTGTTTTCTCGTCGCGTTTGCCATTCCGCCGCTCGCCAACGCTATCGGCAGAAAAGGCGTTCATATAGTTTGTTTGATTTTGGGCGGTTTGGGATTGCTTTCGACGTATTTCGCGGCGAATCCTTATTTTTTATGGCTCGGAATGGCTGGTGTCGGCATCGCGTGGGCTTCGATTCTTTCGATGCCTTATGTCATCCTTGCGGGCGCGATTCGCCCGGAAAGAATGGGCGTTTATATGGGCGTTTTCAATCTGTTTATCGTCATCCCGCAGATCGCGCAGTCGCTTATCGCGCCGCAGATTTACAAATCGGTTTTGGGCGATAATCCTTTGAACGCCGTAATGCTCGGCGGAATTTCGCTGCTCGTCGCGGCGGCAAGCGTTTTGATCGTCAAAGATGTCGGCGCGGGCAAAATCGGCGACAGCGAATTTGTCAGCGACGCGGGACGTTGAAAATGGAAGGTTTTGAACAATTTGAAGGACTCTGGCATATCTGCGAGATGGAATTGTGGGACGAAGACTATTTCAATATGGAAGCGCAGGCATTTATTGAGATAACTTCAAAAGGCGCGGGAAATTTCCAGTTCGGACTCGTTTCCGGCTATCTCGATATTGACGAGATCGGCGGCGACGGCAGAATGGAATTTACCTGGAGCGGAAATGCCGAATGCGATGAAGCCTTCGGCAGCGGCTGGTTGGAATTGAAAGATGAAAACACGCTCAAAGGCAAAATCAAATTTCATCAAGGCGACAAATCAAAATTTCTTGCGAAACGGGCAACTAAATAAATTATGAACTGCAAATTTTTACAAAATCTATTCATTCAAAAACTTTTTCTCATACTTTTGCTGTCAGGGTTTGTTTTCGCCCAGCAGCCGACGCGCGATTTCTCGAAGGAAACGGCGCGGGCTTCGCCGGATTGGGTGAAAGATGCAGTGATTTACGAAATCTTTCCTCGCCAGTATTCGCAGAAGGGCGATTTTAATTCGATTACGGCGGATTTGGATCGTTTGAAAAACTTGGGCGTGACGGTTTTGTGGCTGATGCCGATTCATCCGATTGGACAGGAGAAAAAGAAAGGCACAATCGGCTCGCCTTACGCCGTCAGGGATTTTTACGCGGTAAATCCTGATTACGGCACGAAGGACGACTTTAAAAGGCTTGTCGCCGAAGCGCACCGGCGCGGGCTGAAAGTCATCATTGATATTGTCGCCAATCATACGAGTTGGGATTCGGTGATGATGAAAACGAAAGGCTTTCACACGACCAACTCAAAGGGCGAAATCGTTCCGCCGGTGCCGGATTGGGCGGACGTTGCCGATTTGAATTATGACAACGCGGAACTTCGCAAATATATGATCGAGATGCTGAAAATGTGGGTTCGTGATTACGATCTCGACGGTTTTCGCTGCGATGTCGCCGGATTCGTGCCGACCGATTTCTGGGAAAAGGCGCGGATGGAAGTTGATAAAATCAAGCCCGACACGATCTGGCTCGCCGAATGGGAATCGCCGGATTTGCTCGTTAAAGCGTTTAATTTGGATTATTCGTGGGCGAATCACGCGATTCTGGACAAGGTTTTACACGGTAACGCGTCTGCGTCCGAGATTCGCAAAACTTGGGAAACGGATAAAGCGAAAATGCCGAAAGGCGCGATCAGAATGCGCTTTTCCGACAATCACGATGAGCGCCGCGCCATCGCCCGTTTCGGCGAAAAAGGCGCACTCGCGGCGCAGGCGTTGGCGTTCACTTTGGACGGCGTGCCGATGTTTTACAACGGAATGGAAGCAGGCGACACGACCGAATCGGGTGCGCCCGCGTTGTTTGAAAAACTTCCGGTGTTCTGGCAATTCGCCGAACGCCGACCGGAGTTTCCGAAGTTTTATAAATCAATGATCGAACTGCGGAAAAATTCGGTCGCGCTCAGACGCGGCGATTTGACGTGGCTCAAAAATTCCGACGAAGCGAGAGTCTTAACTTTTGTTAGACGTTCAGGCAATGAAGAAGTTTTGGTTGCGATCAATATGACAAACGCTCCGTTTTTCGGCATCGTCGAAGCATCGGGAAATTACGAAGAAATTACGCCCAATATTGAAAAATCCGCAAATGCGTTGCCATCAATAAGTCTAAATTCATATGGCTTTAGAATTTTTAGACGGAGATAATTATGAATATTAAATTTAACCTTCAATCACTGATTTTGATATTGCTAGTTCTTTCGATTTGCCCTTGTTTTGTTTTCGCACAGAATGGAAAAAAAGTTGCCGGGAAGAGCATCCCGCAGGAAATTAAATGGGAAAAATGGGGACTGGAATTTTCCGTTCCCCCGGATATGAAAGAAACAAGCGAACCGCCAACAAACAACCCAGGCAGTCTGGATGAAAACATCGGCGGCGGTGAAAAAACTTTTGAACGCCCGCTCAACTCAAAATTAAAAATTCCCCGCCTTGACCTGTCGGTTAGTGTAACAACTCGGAAAGGTGAAAAAATGAAAACAGAGTTTGAAAGCGGGGAAGTTGAACTTTCGCCGGAACAGATGTTAGAACTTGATTTTATAGGGGACACCAATGGAGTAGAACGAGCTGACAGTACTCAAATAGAAGCAAAATATCTTGAGATTGACGGACAAAAAGGCATATTTTCTATTAGAAACATGTCTCTCGAAGCAGGCAAAACTATTAAGCCGGAAAATAAAATCCTTGTGGTTTGGGGAACTTATCGCATTTTCAAAGGGAATATTCAGCAAGTAATGGTGAGCTTAGAAGGTAAAAGAAAAGATTTGGAAGTGATGAAAAAAGTAATCAACTCGTTCAAATTTCATTGAAGTTAATTTTTTAAGAACATTATGAAAAACTCAAAGTTGAAAATATTCAAGTTTCTTTTTACCTCATTGATTTTGTGTTTGCCTCTAAACGCATTTTCTCAAACTCTTGCTTCGGGTGCACCGGGAAAAGATGCACAATGGGCGACTGCCGGAAAACAGGGCGTTGGAACTTCGGCGAGTTTAGAATCGAAAGTCTGGTTCACGCTCGCCGAAGGCGTGATGACGGAAGTTTATTATCCCGACGTAACGGTGGCGAATGTTCATCTTTTGCAGTTTGTCGTGGTTAATCCGAAAACGAAAAAGGTTGAAACGGAAAGAGATTCACAAAAAAAAGATGTAAAAGGCGTAACTGTAAATGGAAATATTTCAGCGTTACATCTGCCCGACTCTCTTCGTCGTTTGATGCAGGAAAGATGGACGGAATTTAATTTCTCAAAAACGATTGAAGAAGTAAATTCGCTTTATTTTAATCAAATTACGTCTGGCGAAAATGGGAATTGGAAGATAATTAAGTCATACATTGCTGATCCTGAAAATAATTCGGTGATGATGAGAGTCAGATTTATGCCTTCTGATAAAAATCTTCAACTTTATATTTATTATGATCCGTCGCTTGCCAACAGCGGAATGCACGATACATCTTGGAATGAAGGGGAAAAATTACTGGCAAAGGACGGCGAAATATCATCTGCTTTGATCTCATCACAAAAACTCACGGAAATTTCAAGCGGTTTTTATCAAACTTCGGATGGTTTGGAACAGCTAAAACAAAATGGAAAAATTATCTCGCCGTATTCCAGAGCGGAAAACGGAAATGTTGTTCAAATGGCAAAAGTTGACTTTGAAAACGGAAAAGAAATTGATTTTACATTGAGTTTCGGAAAATCCCCCGACGAAGCAATACAAAGTGCCAAGAATACGATGGCAAAAGGATTTGATAAAACCTTCAGTCAATACAATAAAGGCTGGAGCGATTACGTTAAAACGCTGCCGCGAGTCGAGGCGAAATATCAGGCGCAGTTTAATATGGCGGCGATGCAGCTCAAGGCGCACGAAGACAAAACGGTGCGCGGTGCGAATATCGCTTCTTTGAGTGTGCCGTGGGGCGGCGGCGAAAACGCGAACGAAAATAATATCGGCGGTTATCATCTGATCTGGTCGCGCGATTTGTATCAGGTGGCGACGGCGTTTATGGCTTTGGGCGACAAAGCGGCGGCGATTCGCGCACTGGATTTTCTGTTTAAAGTTCAGCAGAAATCGGACGGCAGTTTTCCGCAAAATTCATACTTAGACGGCAAACCGTTTTGGGGTTCGCTTCAACTCGATGAAGTTGCGTTTCCGCTGATTTTGGCTTATCAGCTTGGGCGCAATGACAAAGCGACTTACGAAAATCACGTCAAACGGGCGGCGGATTTTATCGTCAAAAACGGTCCGAAAACGCCGCAGGAGCGTTGGGAAGAAGAAGGCGGTTATTCGCCTTCGACGATTGCGGCGGAAATTGCCGGACTTGTCTGCGCGGCGGAAATTGCCCGCAAAAACGGCGATGAAGCGTCGGCGACAATTTATCTGGCGACGGCTGACGATTGGGCGCGAAACGTC
>JALYQJ010000521.1 GCA_030855875.1 Acidobacteriota bacterium | reverse complement strand
TCCTTGTCCGCAATGAGCGCAAAGCGCGAACAAAAGTTTCGCATAAATTTAAGGTAATTTAACTGAAACTTTTGTTCATCGCTGGCGCGATATTGCGAACAAGGATGTCCGCGCTCCCGGTAAAATCTTCCAACCAGTAATTTGCGTCAATTTACTAAACAAACTACTTTTCGGTTTTCATTCCCATCTTTGTTTTCAAACGATTAATGTCATTTGGATTTGATGCCAGATTCAAGGCTTTTTGCCACGCATTGCGGGCGAGTTCCGTTTTGCTCTGCTTTTGGTAAACGTCGCCTAGATGTTCGTTTATCGTTGACGAACTCGGATTGATTTCCGCCGCTTCTTTCAAATTATTTTCGGCTTCCGCAAATTTTCCGAGTTTGAAATACGCCCAGCCCAAACTGTCGAGATATGACGGATTGGTCGGGTCAATTTTGACGGCTTGCCGGATTAATTCAAATGCTTCGCTGATATTTTTGTCGCGCTCGATCAGAAAATATCCGAGATTATTGAGCGCAATCGGATTGTCGGGCATCTGCCGCAAAATCTGGCGCAAGGTTTCTTCGGCGGCGGCGAAATTACCGGATTCCTGCTGCGCCGTCGCCAGCGTCAATTTAGCGATTTGACGGCGTTCGTCGTTTTTTGCGGCGGTAAACGCTTGATTGGCGAAGTCTATTGCTTCTTTTCCGCGATTCGCCTGACTGTATAAATTTGAAATGAAAAGGTAATTGGTAAAGTCGTCGTAAAGTGACGGAATTATAGCTTCGATTCTATCGCCGTCAGTCTCGCTCGTTTCATTAACGGGAGCGGGATTTATCTTTTTTTTTTTAGCAGAGTTTTGACGAGCGCGACCGCTTCGTCAACTTTTCCGTTTTCGGTCAGAATCGAGGCTTCGAGCCGCAGAATTCCGTAATCGTCCGGTCGCTGCAGGCGTAGTGCGCGAACAGCCTCCAAAGCCTCGCGTTTCATTCCGCTTTCACGATAAAACGAGATAGTTTGCCGATCTGCGAAAAAATCGGTTTTGCCGAGAATTTGCCGCGCCCGCTCGATAGTAGATTTGACATCATTCGGACGATTGGCGTTTTTGTAGGTTTGAATCATTTTTTCAAACACCGAAATTACAAAATCGCGCTCGTCGTCGGCAATTCGTTCGCCGCTGTCGCCGACTCCGCGCAGAACGAGAGATTTTTGATAAGCGGCAATCGCTTCATCGGTTCGTTTCGCTTTTGAAAGCAGATCACCGAGAGCGACCTGTAAATTCGCGGCTGAAACTTTGTCGCTGACGGCTAATTTAGCCGAAGCCGTTTGCAGTCCCTTGCTCGCATCGTCAAATTTCTCGGCGCGAATCTGCGTTTCGGCAAGCAAAACGATCAAAGCTGCATTGTCTGGATTAGCATAAACGGCTTGCTGCAAGGATTCGACGGCGATTAACGCGCCGTCTTTGTCGCCCGATTCGACGGCTTGACGAAGCATTTCGACGGCTTCGCTGTTCTCCGGTTCATCGGCAACCGTGCGGCTGATAATTTCCAAGGCTTCGCGCGTTTTTCCGGTTTTCAGCAACGCACTTCCGAGTTTCAGCGACGCGCTTTCCGGGGTTAAACTTTCCTGTCCGCCCATTAATTGTCGGTAAAACTGGGTATCAACCGGCGCGGCGGAAGCAATCCATCTCTTTAAAGATTCGACTTTTGATTCCGCGTCGTTCGTTTTGTCGTAAAATTCACTCAAAAACGCCCACGCTTCGGCGTTTCGCCCGTCGAGTCGCGCCACTTCCTTCCATTCGGCGATAGCCTTCGGCACGTAAACCTGATCGAGAACATCGTTATTCAGACGGCTTTTGATCGTATAAAGCCGCGCTAAAATCCGGTGACTGCCAAAATTGTCGCGGTCGAGTTTTGTCGCTATCGAAGCGAGCATAATCCCTTCTTCAATATCGCTCGGCGGCATTATTATCGCCAGTTCCGCTAGCAAAGTGTAACCTTCCGCCAAATTCGGATTCAGTTCGACGGCTTTTTGCAAAGCCTGTTTTGCCAATGCCGCGCCGCCCGCGTTTCGACTTTGCCGACGCGCCGGACTCGCATTCCAGTAATATCTCTGGGCTTCAAGAAGTTTGGCGTAAGACTGTTCGCGGCGTTCGCGTGAAATTTCAGTTTGTTTCGATTTTTCGGCATTTTCCGTCAAAACACCTGAAATCTTGGTTTCTGTTTTTGGCGCAGGCGGATTTTCAGGCGAAACTTGCGCGAAAATGATTGGCGCGGCGGCGGCGGTTGTGAAAACAGAAACCAAAACAAACTTTGCAAATTTCATACTAAAGAAACCTCTCAAATATTTTCCAAACTGGCGGCAATTTGTTTCCAAACCGACTTTCGCGGAAAATTTATCAAAAATACGATTAATGAAATCGCTCCGGCTCGCAGCATTTCATACGGATTTCCGCTCATAAAGGCGACCACAAAACCAATCAAAGCGATCAATTCCGCCATCGCGCCGAGCAAAACGGCATTTTTCTGCAAATCCCGCAGAAGTCCGGAAACGCCTTTTATTAAAACGATGTCTCGCAATCGCTCCCAACGAAAAAGCATCCGGCGTAAAACGAAACTTCCGATTGCAATAAATAACGCGCCGACCCAAAACGGCATTAAATCGTTCGACGAAATACTTTTTTGAACACCGGGAGCGATTATCCACGCAGTAACGATAAAAATTATCGTCAGAGCGATCTGCCCGGCAACAACAATAGCGGTTATCCGATACCGCTTTTCGAGTTCAACTTGAATTTCGGCGGAATTTTCCATCGTCAGACTATTTTTGCTGCGGCTTTTGCTCCGTCGTCGTTTCCGGCTGACGCTGTGAAATAATCGTCGTCAGAGCTTTCGGAATCTGCGAAGAAGTAATATCGCCTTCATTTTTGATAACCTGATCAATTAATTCAAACTTCGATTTGTCAAAGTCGCGCGTCATTAAAACGCCGTCTTTATCAATCGTCATCGGATAAATGCCGAACAGTTCGTTTCTGAAATTTTGCAGAAACGATTTGTCTTCCGGCGGCATCACTTTTGCTCTTTCGGGATTCGGCTGCGGAATCGTCGCGCCGATCAACTCCAATTGCTCTTTCGATTTTTTGACGTAATCGCTGTTCGGAAAATCGCTCACGATGCGCTGAAAATATCGCGCCGCTTCGTCGGTTTCTTCTTCGACGAGATACGTGACGGCGAGTTTGTAAAGTGCTTCGTCCATAAATCCGAAATTCGGATATTTGTCGAGAATTTCGCGGTAACGCGATTGTGCGCCCTTCAAACCGCCTTTTTGCTGGTCAACCGAAAGTTTATAGTAATAATTGCCGACATAAAGATTATGAAGTCCGAGATTATCCTGCACCTGTTTCAAACGCTCGGTCGTGTCATTCTTTAAAACCGAACCCGGATATTGCTGCAAAAGTGCTTTCAGACGCTGTTCGGCGACTTTCGCCCGCGTCGCGTCGCGGTCGGGCAAACCGATTTGACGCATTTGCGATTCGGCAATTTTCAGTAAAACGCGGTCGGCTAAAGGATGCGTCGGAAAAAATGTCAGCCAGTCCTGATACGCCGCGCCCGCTTGAATCAACGCACTCGTCGAACCTTCTAAATAAAATGAATCGGCGACCGCCAGTTTTGCCATCGGCAGATAACCGGAATCCGGGTAAGTCGTGATAATCGTTTGAAAAAGCAGTCGTCCGACATCGTAGTTCGCTTTGCGAACTTCGCGTGTGGCGACGACAAACAACTCGCGGTCGCGTCCCGGCGTTACCGTTCCGATCAGTTCGTCGTATTCGTCATTACCGCCGCCGCCGAAAATACCGAGAAATTTCCCTTTTTTCTTGATTTCTCGCTGTTTGCCGACATCGGAGGTTGGATTGGCGCGTGCCGTCGCGGTTTCGAGCAGCGCGTTATCGGTTCGTGTGTTCAATTCGGAAACTCTCTGCTCCAATTGGTCAACTTCGCTGTTTTCATACTTTTCCGAGCGGTCAACCTTTCCGCGGATACTGTTGATTTCCGACTGCAAAGCCGAAGATTCCTTTTCCAAACTTCTCAGTCTGCCGAGCGGCGTATTCGCGTTGTTTTTATCGTCTTTTTTCTCTTTTCCGGTTTCATCCTTCAAAACCGAAGCCGCGCTACCGAGCGAACGGCGCATCGTTTCCAATTTCTGCCGCATCACTTCAAGACGCTGCGAAACAGTTCCGTCACCGCCTGTATTTTTTTGCGCGTAACCCGGCACGACAAAACTCAACGCCGCTAAAACGACGAAAAAAAACAATTTATTCTTTCCTGTAAACATAATTACCTCTTTTAATTATTCCAGATTGCAGATTCCAGATTGTCTGTCTGCAATCTGCAATCTGCAATTACTATATCCAAACAGTTCCCGCATCAATCAATTCTTTGACCGATTCCGTCGGCGTTCCGTTGCCGAAAACGGCTGAACCGGCAACTATAATTTCCGCGCCTGCTTCGACAATATCTTTGATGTTGCCCGCATCAATTCCGCCGTCAATCTCAATTTTTGTTTCGAGTCCGCGCTCGTCAATCATTCGGCGCAGACGGCGCAGTTTGTCGAGCGCGGTCGGGATAAATTTTTGTCCGCCGAAACCCGGATTTACCGACATCAATAAAATAAAATCGGCAAACGGCAAGGCTTCTTCGAGTGATGAGAGCGGCGTTCCCGGATTTATCGCAACTCCGGCTTTTCCGCCAGCTTCTCTTATCGCCGTTAAAGTTCTTTGCAGATGAACATCGGCTTCGACGTGAACCGAAACCATATCCGCGCCCGCTTTGACAAATTCGGCGGCGTAACGATTCGGCTCGACGATCATTAAATGACAGTCAATCGTCATTTTCGTCGCCTTTCTGACCGATTTCAAAACCGGCAAACCGATTGTAATATTCGGCACGAATCTGCCGTCCATCACGTCGAAATGCAAAACGGTCGCGCCGCCCGCTTCGATTCGGTCAATTTCTTCGCCGAGCCGTGTAAAATCCGCCGATAAAATAGAAGGGGCAATTTCAAACATTCCTTGTTTTTGTTTTTTGCTTTTAGCTTTTGCTTTTGTCTTTTTACTTTTTTCTTTGTTGCCGAATATAATTTTTCAGTTGCTTTACTTTAAGGTTTCGGCGTTGCGCGCGGACGAGTTTCGCCGGTCGGCGGTTTTATCGTCAAACCCGGCGGCGGAACGGTCGGCTTTGCCGGTTTCGTATTCGGATTGACGGTCGTGTTTTTATTTCCCTTATCAGCGGGATCACCG
>JALYQJ010000506.1 GCA_030855875.1 Acidobacteriota bacterium | reverse complement strand
ATTTCGGCGGATGAATTTTTCGCTTAGATTCTTCTTTATAATCAACTTAAATTCTCGCAGACGGAAACACTTGACCAGCCCGGTTCTTGGCTAGTCTCGTGAGCCGTGCCGTCTGCCGGACGGAGCGAATTTGATGCAAAATAATTCGCTCCGAACATCTCGCCATCGGTTCAAATCTGCTGCGATACTCAAAACTTAGCTATTTCTGAAACAGAAAATCAAGCAAACTGCGTTGTTCTTCTAACAAATTTTGCTGTTCCTTTAACAACTCGCGCTGCTGCTGGCTCAATTGCATAAGTGCCTCGACCGCTTTTTGCGTTTGTTCTAAAATTTGGCGTTCTTCGAGTTTTTGATAATTCTGCTGACGTTTTGTAATTAGTGGTTGACGATTCAGACGTAAAAGTTTGACGGTCAATTCGCCGCTTTCGGTTAAAGCGTAAAGTTTTCCCGTTTCGGAAAGTCAGAAATGTTCGTCGAATTTGTCTTTTCGGGGATTGAAAAGGCTCGTTTGATTTGAATCTTCGTTCCAATAATCGCCTTTGTAGGCGTTGCATCTGAAACAGCAATAGACCAAATTCGCTTCTTCATCGCTGCCGTTTTTTGATTGCGGTTGAAAATGGTCACGGTTAGTTCACCGCCGCTGTCGGTTTCGGAAACGCCGCAATACTCACAGCGAAAACCGGCTCTTTCGCGGATTTTTCGGCGGACGGATTGGCTGACGCTCACGCAACTTTCTCCGACAAGCGAGATTCCAAAGTTTTTTTCAACAATTTATTTTCGTTTCGCAGATTTGAGTTTTGAGTGACTAAAGATTCAATTTCACGACTGATTACTGCGACTTGTTTGGTTGCGTCGGCAAGATATTCGCGTAAATCTGCGGAGTTTTGGATTGGCTGCGAATCGTTCAAAATCGAATCTTCTTCGCGGTCTAAGTTCGTATACCAATTTTGCAAAGCGGTTTGTTCCTCAAAGGTTAAATTTTCGCCCTTGACTGCGAATTGATGAAGTCTTTGCATTTTTTCTAATTCACTCATTTTTTGATCCTCGAAAAAAATTTTAACATAAGGATACAAAAATCCGACTGTTTTTCGATTAAACTTTTTCTGCAAAATCGGCTGAAAAAATCAATTTTACAAAAAATTCATATACAAATCCGGTGCAAATCGTTTAATATAGTGTTAGTTTTTAACAACTTACACTATATATTGCGATTGCATCTGAATTTGTTTGACGTTCATCCAATAAACACAACAATTTAAGGAGGTAATTCCATTGATAACAGGCAGAGTTTTGCTCTTGAACTTTTCTTATGAACCGCTCGGCACGATTGGCGTGGCGCGTTCGATTTGTATGTGGTTTTCGGGCAAATTAACAATTGAAGAAAACGATGGCGAAAATGTTCTGCATTCGCCTTCGACGACGATTCCGGTTCCGTCGGTCGTGCGGCTTCGGACGTATGTTCACGTCAAACGCCGCCGTCAGGAAACAACGATGAAAAGGGCGCGGATTTATATTCGTGACCGTTACCGCTGTCAATACTGCGCCGAGCATAAACACGCCAAAGAATTGACGCTCGACCATATTTTGCCGCGCGCCCAAGGCGGCGAATCAACGCCGCACAATCTCGTGTCGGCGTGCGTCAAATGCAATCAGCGAAAAGGCAACCGCACACCCGAACAAGCCAGAATGCCGCTTCTGACTTCGCAAAAACTTCTGCGTTTGGGATTAGACCACGTTCTGCTTTGCCACTACGCCGAATCGCGTCCCGAATGGAAGAAATATCTGTTTATGGATGAGTTGGCGGAAGAAGAAGTAAGAATCGCGGCTTAATGATTTTCGGTTTCGGATTTTACACAAAATAATCTGAAATCGAAAATCGCAATTTTTACAGGATCGGATTCGATGCCGATCTCAATATTTCTTTCCTTTAAAATCCACTAAAAATTTGAACTTTTCGGTTTATTCAGTCGTCGGATAAATCTTTTAACGTAGAAGTTTGTTAGAAAATTGATTTATTTCACTTTACCTCCGCCGATTATATTTTATTGTTTGGTTATTGTCAGTGATAATCGCGGCAAAAATTTATGAAATACAAAACCGAAAATGAAATTTTAGCAGTTGTAAATTCGTTTGAAAACGGCACGATTTCACGCGAAGACTGGCGACACGCCGAACATTTGACCGTTGCGCTTTACTATTTATCGCATCACGATTATGAAACGGCTTTGACGAAAATGCGCGACGGAATTTTTAATCTTTTGCGCGCGTTTGAAGTTGATTTGGGCGTTGAAATGCCTTATCACGAAACTTTGACGGTTTTCTGGCTGCGAACGGTCAATGATTTTAAGAATTCGTCAGAGGGTTTTTCAAACGTGGGAATTTATAACGAACTCGTTGAACGATTCGATAAAGATTACCCGCTCGGATTTTACAGCCGCGAGCTGCTTTTTTCCGAGCGGGCGCGAACGAAATTCGTTGAATGCGACCTAACCGAACGGATTCCACCAACGGCTCTTGGGCTGCAAACCATCAAAAGCGGCAGTCTGCGATAAAGATTTCTCACCGTATTCCGAATCACCGCAAACTGCGTCACGAACAGTTTTATAGTCCGTTTCAGAAGGAGTTTGTCCGTTCTGTATTTTTTCCGCTACCTTCCAAGCCGCCGCAAAAATAGCGGTTTTTGTGTCGGTTTTGCCTGTCAGCGGGTAATTGCCGAAGTTAGCTAGCATAAACTGGCATTGCGCGATGTATGCCATCACTTCGGAATCGGCAACCATTATGTTCATTTTCAGCATATCGCATACGGCGTGAGTGGATTCGTGAATAATTATTCCGCGCTGTTCATCGTATTCGATTGACATAAATGCGAGTTTCATCGTGTTCGATTCGCTGTCGTATTCTGCGGTTCCCTTCTTTATTGAGGGATCATACACGGCTTTCATACAATCGAACAATGACATTCGAGCAGCCAGTGCCTGATAGAAACACGCAACCAAAGTTTGACCGCTCACCGTAAACATTTTAATTTTTTCAGTATGCTGACTCATAAGAACGTTTTTGACAAGTTGTTTGTTATCCATA
This sequence comes from Acidobacteriota bacterium, assembly GCA_030855875.1. Taxonomy (GTDB): domain Bacteria; phylum Acidobacteriota; class Blastocatellia; order Pyrinomonadales; family Pyrinomonadaceae; genus SXVE01. The sequence goes on along the minus strand of JALYQJ010000506.1, from coordinate 5,845 downwards.
TAATTTCTCCGTTAGTAATATTTTTTACCGTTTAAGTTACGGTAGATATTCATAATAATTTCGCCTTATAAACGAGCCGTTTTCGCGGCTTCAAATACTAATGCGCTTGAGAGTTTAAAAACCTATCATCGAAAGCGGAAAATAATTTTTGTTTGCGCCGGTTTATGTTAAATTTAGATTTTTATCGCCGCCGAAAATTCAAAAACGATAATGAATGCTGAAAATCAAGACGTAACCGGGCTTTTGAAAAAATGGAGCGGCGGAGATGCCGCCGCGCTCGAAGAATTAACGCCTTTGATTTACGCCGAACTGCACCGCATCGCCAAGAGTTATATGCGCCGCGAGCGCGACGGACACACTTTGCAAACTTCCGCCCTCGTCAACGAAGCCTACGTTCGTCTGATTAATTGAAAATCGGCGAAATGGGAAAACCGGGCGCATTTTTTCGGCGTGTCGGCAAATTTGATGCGCCGGATTTTGGTTGATTTCGCCCGCAAGCGTCCGCGGATTGATGACCAACCGGCGCGGCAGGTTTCTTTGCAAGAAGCACTCGTCGTGTCGGGCGAAAAAGATACCGACCTCGTTGCGCTCGACGAAGCGTTAAACGAACTTGCCAAATTCGACGAGCGCAAAGCAAAGATTGTCGAGCTAAAATTTTTCGGCGGCTTATCGGTCGAAGAAACGGCGGAGGTTTTAAAAATCTCCGACATCACCGTAATGCGCGAGTGGAGCAAGGCGAAGGCTTGGCTGTATCGAGAATTGAATAATGCTTGAAGATTTTTTAGCCGCGAACAAACACGAAAATCACGAAAAATAAAAAACCGAAGCAATAATTTTGATTTTTGTTCGTGTTCTTTCGTGTTTGTTCGCGGCGAATCTCCTGATTTATGAACTCCGAACGCTGGCAACAAATTGACGAACTTTTCGATGCCGTGCTGGAAATTCCGAACGAACGGCGCGAAGCATTTTTGTCTGAGAAGTGTAACGGCGATGAGGCGTTGAAAAACGAAGTTTTGAGTTTGCTCGTCGCGCAAAAGGAAACCGACAAGTTTCTGGAAAACTCGGCGATGCATTTAATAGCGAAGGAAATCGCACACGACAACACTACCGTCGTTGATTTCTCTATTCTCGGCAGAGAATTGGGAAACTATCGTATCGAGCGACCGCTCGGCGCGGGCGGAATGGGCGAAGTTTTTCTCGCTCACGATTCAAAACTTAACCGCAAAGTCGCGCTTAAAATTTTGCCCGCCGAATTTGTTTTAGACGCGGAGCGCGTGAAAAGATTCGAGCGTGAAGCTAAAGCCGTATCTGCTCTGAATCATCCGAACATCGTTACTATTTACGATTTCGGTCAGATGGACGGCATAAACTTTATCGTCACCGAATACATCGAAGGCAAAACCGTCCGCGAACTTGTCAGAGAGAATCTCTCGTTGAAAGATACGCTCACGATTGTTTCGCAAACCTGCGAAGCCCTCGCCGCCGCCCACGCTTCGGGAATCATTCACCGCGACATCAAACCGGAAAATATAATGGTGCGTCCCGACGGTTATGTAAAGGTTTTGGATTTCGGTCTAGCAAAGCTCAACCCGCAATCCGAAAACTACCAAATCAGTTCGACCAATTATACGCAGAAAGGAATGATTATCGGGACGCTCGCCTATATGTCGCCCGAACAGGTGAGCGACGACCACGTTGACCATCGCACGGATTTGTGGAGTTTGGGCGTGGTGTTTTACGAAATGCTGGCGGGGAAAAATCCGTTCAAAGGCGAAAACCGGCAGGCGACATTGAACGCGATTCTAAACATCAATCCGCCGCCGGTTTCCGAATCCGTTCCGTCGCTGCCCGCCGAACTCGATAGAATTTTAGAAAAGGCTCTGGAAAAAGAAGCCGACCTTTCATATCAAAACGCTTCGGACATCCGCGCCGATCTGCGGCGCGTCCGGCGAGAAATTGATTCGTCGCCGTCTTTGCGAAGCGGCTCGACTTCTGAGAAGCGGAGAAAGGAAGAAAAGGAGAAATGTAGAAATTATTTATTGCCCGCGTTTGGCGTTTTAGCTTTGGCTTTGATTGGTTTAGGCATGTGGTTTTTTGTTTTTCGTTCCGGTCAAACCGGCGCGGTTGATTGGACGAAAGCGACGAACGTGCAGTTGACCGAACAGCCGGGAACGGAATATTACCCATCGCTCGCGCCCGACGGAAAATCTTTTGTTTTCGCTTCTGATGCGGGCGGAACTTTTGATATTTTCAGTCAGCGCGTCGGCGGTAAAAACCCGAACAATCTAACTAAAGATTCGACCGCTGACGATACGCAGCCCGCGTTTTCCCCGAACGGCGAGCAAATCGCTTTTCGTTCGGAACGCAAGCCGAAAGGCATTTACATAATGGGCGCGTCGGGCGAAAATTTGCGGCGCGTCGCTGATTTCGGATTCCAGCCGTCGTGGTCGCCCGACGGCAAGGAAATCGTCGTCGGCACTTTCGGTCCCGCCGCGCCGAGTGTTCGTCAGGGTCTCGATAACGGATTGTGGATTATCAACGTCGAAACAGGCGCGAAACGCGAATTATTCAAGGAAGACGCGACTTTTCCCGCATGGTCGCCGAGCGGAAAGCGCATCGCGTATTGGTTTTATCCGGAAGCATTAGGCAGACGCGACATCGCCACGATTCCGGCGGGCGGCGGCGAGCCGGTCGTCGTCACCAAAGATTTCGCCCGCTCGAATTGGAATCCGGTCTGGTCGCCCGACGGCAAATTTTTGTATTTCGTTTCGGACAAAAGCGGCAGTATTAATTTCTGGCGCGTTCGGATTAACGAAACGACGGGCGAAGTCCTCTCCGCGCCGGAGCCGGTCAACGCGCATTCAAAATACAGTCGTCATCTGAATTTTTCGCGCGACGGAAAGCGGATGATTTACGCGCAAACCGATAACCAAGCAAACATTCAAGGCATCGAATTCGACTCGCAGGCGGAGAAAACCGTCGGCGAATGGTTTTGGATTACGCGCGGCGACCGCGAGATAATTCGCGCCGAACTCTCGCCCGACGGCAAACAATTCGTAATGCGCCAAAACCGCCGCACACAGGACGACGTAGTGGTCGTCAACCGCGACGGCAGCAATTGGCGCGACATTACGAACGACGCGCCGTTCGACCGCTATCCGCGCTGGTCACCGGACGGCAAACAGATCGCTTTGGTTTCCGACCGCAACAACGGTTATGAAATTTGGATTTGTAATGCGGACGGCAGTAATCTGCGGCAAGTCACTTTTCAATACACGCATCAAAGCGGCTCGGGTTTTCCCGCATGGTCGCCCGACGGGAAAAGTTTAATTTACTCGAACGATTCAAAACCGTATCTGCTTGATTTGACGAAAACATGGCAGGAACTGCAAGCCCCGCGTAAAGTTTTTACTGCCGAACCCGAACGAAATTTTATCGTTTGGGACTGGTCGCCGGACGGAAAAAAACTACTCGGCACCTTGCCGCTCGGCGAACGCGCCATCGCCGTCTATACTTTTGAAACAAAAACTCTCGAACGAATTGTCGAAGACGCGGACAGCAGCAACGTCATTCCGTCATGGCTCGCCGACAGCCGCCGATTTGTTTTCATCAAGAACAATAAAGTTTTCCTGACCGACAGCGAAACGAAAAAAACCAAGGAAATTCACTCGCGCCAGCCCGAACAAATACGCTCGCCGTTCGTCAGCCGCGACGGGCGACTGCTTTATTACACGATGATTTTTAACGAATCGGACATCTGGCTGCTTGACCTGGCACAGAATCCGTAACGATTTCCTTTAAATTCAAAAAATGATATAATCCGAAAACTTTATGAAAAGCCGCCCGACCAAACTTTCCAAATATTTGCTCAACGAACCCGGCATTGCGCCGAAAGAATCCTGTCGTCGTTAAACTCAAACAACAATTTATTTTTTACATATAACCATTGGATTTAAGTTTTTGAAAAATCCAATTGTTTTGCGATTTGTTGTATCATTATTTTTTCAAACAGGATTCAAATTTATGCTTAAGTTTCATAACACTTTAACTAATCAACTCGAAGAATTTCATCCTTTAAAAGATAACGAAGTCCGTTTGTATATTTGCGGTCCGACGGTTTGGAACTTCGCGCACATCGGCAATTTCCGCACATTTACGTTCGGCGACATTTTGCGCCGCTATCTGAAATTCAAAGGTTACAATTTGACGCACGTGATGAATTTGACGGACGTTGACGACCGGATTATCAACGAAGCGGCAAAGCAAAATATCTCGATTGACGAAATGACCGCGCCTTTTATTACGGCGTTTTGGGAAGATTTGGATTCGCTCAATTGTGAACGCCCGGAAATTGCACCGCGCGCAACTGAACACATCGCCGAAATGATTTCGATTATCGAAACTCTGCTCGAAAACGGACACGCTTACGAATCGGACGGCTCGATTTATTACCGCATTTCGGCTTTTCCCGAATACGGCAAACTGTCGAAAATTAAATTTGAAGGTAATATCGTCGGCGGCTCGGAGCGCGTAGATACGGACAAATACGAAAAGGAAGACGCGCGTGATTTCGCGCTCTGGAAACTCGTCGAAACGGAAGATTCGGCGAGTTGGGACGCGAGTTTCGGGCGCGGTCGTCCCGGCTGGCACATCGAATGTTCGGCAATGGCGATGAAATATCTCGGCGAAACCTTCGACATTCACGCCGGCGGCATTGATTTGCAGTTTCCACATCACGAAAACGAAATCGCCCAAAGCGAAGGCGCGACCGGCAAACTTTTCGCAAAAACATGGCTGCACGGCGAATTTCTCAAGATTGACAATGAAAAAATGTCGAAAAGTCTGGGTAATGATTTCACATTGCGCGACATCATCGGGCGCGGATTCAAACCCCTGGCAATTAGATATTTATTGTTTTCCGTGCCGTATGATAAACAATTAAATTTCACGTTTGAAAACTTAAAAGGCGCGGAAACGACGATTGAGCGGCTTCAGGATTTCAAAAAACGATTACAGGAAGCCGTTTTGACCGACGGCATCAACACCGATTTGCAGGAGAAAGTAATTGGATTTTTGCAGGACTTTGAAACGGCGATGGATGATAATTTAAATACTTCCGTCGCGCTCGCCGCGCTTCATAATCTCGTCCGCGAAACGAATACGGCACTCGCGCACGAAACCGTTTTGACAGAAGACCGTTCGTTTATTCTGCATACGATTGATAAATTCGACTCGGTTTTCGGCATTTTCGGAGAAGTAAAGGAAGAAATGCTCGACGCGGAAATCGAACAGCTAATCGAAGAACGACAAGAATCGCGGCGCAGCCGAAACTTCGCGCGTTCGGACGAAATCCGCGATTTACTGAGCGAAAAAGGAATCGTTTTGGAAGACACGAAAGACGGCGTAAGATGGAAACGTAAATGAACAATCAAACAGTTATTCAAAAATCTGAAAAAGGCTGGATAATCGAACTTCCCGACGAGTTTGCGGAGAGTATCGGCGTTGAGAAAAATTCAATCGGATTACTGGGCTACAAAGACGGAAAAATCGAGGTCGAGATTTTCCCGCCGCCGTCGCCCGAATTAGAAAAATCCATTGACCGAATTCTTGATAAATACAAAGAAGCGTTTGAGGAAATGAAACGACTTGGCGATTGAATCGGACAAATATACAACCTACGCCGAAGCACTGGTTATTCATCTGCGTTTGATGAAATTTTACGGTGAAACGCGCTGCGGCGTTGACCATCGTTCGCTGATTGAATCCGCACTTGCGCGTCCGCATCAGGCGGCGGCGTATGAAAATGCCGCTCTAATTCGCCAAGCCGCCACGCTTTATTACGGTC
>JALYQJ010000399.1 GCA_030855875.1 Acidobacteriota bacterium | reverse complement strand
TACTTGGTATGAAGTCTTGCGCGTTGGAAGAAATTACGGCGCGGAACTTTATTAACTTTAGGCTCGAATAAATTTGAAAAAAGCCGGTCGAATGGAGCGTCTGTTTCATCTGATCGGCTTTTTAATTACGCACAAGCAAAACTATTGCTTCGACTTTTATCGCTTCGAGTTTTCCAACCGCGTCAACCTTCTCGCCGGTTTTCGCTTTGACAGAAACGCATCCTATTTCAATTTCCAGCGCGTTCGCCAAATTTTCGCGCATTTCGTCAATAAACGGACGCAGTTTCGGTTTTTCTAAATTTATTACCGAATCAACATTGACCACCGAAAAGCCTTTTTTCTTTATCAAACCGATTGTATAACGCAAAAAAACAAAACTGTCCGCGCCGCGCCAACGCTCGTCTTTATCTGAAAAATGCGAACCGATGTCGCCGAGCGCGAGCGCACCCAAAATCGCGTCGGTAACGGCGTGAGCGAGCGCGTCCGCGTCGGAATGACCGACCGCGCCGAGTTCAGACTCAATTGAAACGCCGCCCAATACGAGCGGCGCACCTTTTTCCAAACGGTGAATATCATTTCCAAAGCCGATTCTGAACATTTAAATATTGGATTATAAAGAGATTGAAACTTTCAAGCGGCTTTTAATTGTAATTCAATTACTTCTTTTGACCACGCCGAAACTTCCTCGCGCAAAACTTTGACATCAGCGCGAACGCCGTAAGCAATATTCAAATTTTCGTGCGACATCGCTTGCAGACGGTCTATGCGAACATCGAAACTCATCATCTCCAAACGCATATCTTCAAGCCGATTTTCCATAACTTGAAATCTTTTATTTACTTCGCTAAAATTTCTATCAACTTCATCAAATTTAGCCACTACAAACGCCTGTAAATTATTTACGGCATCCAAAATCGTTTGATTGTTCGGGAAAGTATCTTGTTCGGAATTCATAAGATTTTAACCTCGTTCGGATTATAGCAGAATTTATATGTGAAAAATGAAAATTTCGCTTACGATTGTTTCAACAAAATTTCCGCGAAAGCGAAATCTTCGCGCGTCGTGATTTTAATGTTTTTCGCGCTTCCGTCAACAAATGCGATTGCGAAACCGGCTTTTTCGACGAGAAAACATTCGTCGGTTGCCGAAACGTCGAAATTTTCGGGCGCAAAGGCTTTTTGCAGAATTTCAAACTTAAAACATTGCGGCGTTAAAGCGCGTCGCAGATTTGCGCGGTCAATCGTGCCGGTGATTTTATCGCCGGAAACTTTTTTTATCGTGTCCGTAACTTTTGCGGTCAAACACGCCGCGCCGGTTTTGCGGGCTTTTTCGATTGTCTGCGTGATCTCGTCAGACGAAACAAGCGGTCGCGCACCGTCGTGAACGGCGATAATTTGGGGTTTCTCAGCGTCAATTGCATTCAATCCGTTCAAAACCGATTCGGCGCGGGTTTGTCCGCCCGCAACGATTTTTACGAGTTTTTTCAGATTGTATTTTTCGATGTTCGGCTGGAAATTTTCGATTTCGCTTGAAGATAAAACGAGAACGATTTCATCAATTGCGCGGCAGTTTTCAAAGCACTCTAAGGTGTGAATAATAATCGGCTTTCCGTAAATTTCGAGAAATTGTTTCGGCTTTTCCGCGCCAAATCTTGTTCCGCTTCCGGCTGCAACGATAATCGCTGTGTTCATAGTGAAAAGTGAAAAGTGAAAAATTAAAATCTAAGTAGTCGGACAGAATAGTTTTATATTTAGCCACAGATTTACACAGATGAACACGAGATAAGAAATGATGATGACCAATCAGTGTTTGTTTTTATCTCTTTAAAATATCTGAGTTATTCTGTGTAAATCTGTGGCTAGGAATTCTTACAAAATAATTCTGTCCAACTACTTATATCTATTCGTTTTTCACTTTTCACTTTTCACTATAAGTTATTCCAACTCTTCGATAATTGTGTTCTGGCGCAGTTCGCGGGTGGCTTTGCGGAATCCGGCGGAGCGCGAATCGTGAATATTAAACTGATTTTCGCTTGCCGCGTCGCCGTTTTCCGCGCCTTCTTCCCAAAGACGACCGAAAATCATCTTTCCGGCTGTCGTCTGTAAAACGCTCGTGACGGCGATGTCGGCTGTTTTTCCGATTAATCGTCTGGCGTGGTCAATGACAACCATCGTTCCGTCATCGAGATAAGCCACGCCCTGATTGTATTCTTTGCCTTCTTTCAGCACGAAAACGCGCATCGCTTCGCCCGGTAAAACTACGGGTTTCAGCGCGTTGGCAAGTTCGTTGATGTTCAAAACGCTCACGCCGCGCAATTGTGAAACTTTATTCAGATTGAAATCATTGGTGACGATAACGGCTTCGAGTTGTTTGCCGAGTTCAATCAATTTCAAATCAACCTCCTTGACTGCCGGAAAGTCGGTTTCGACGATTTGAATATCAATTTTCGAGTTATTTCGCAAACGCTGAAGCATATCGAGACCGCGCCGACCGCGCTGGCGTTTGGACGAATCGGCAGAATCGGCGACTTGTTGAAGTTCGGTCAGAATAAATTGCGGAATGATTAAAGTTCCGCCCAAAAATCCGGTTTCGGCGACATCGGCGATTCGTCCGTCAATAATGACGCTCGTGTCCAAAACCTTATAATCGCGTTTTGCTAAATTTTTATCGCTGAAAATTCCGCCGAGAATTGATAAATCAATAAATTCGCCTTTCGCCGCGCCGACCATCAAACCGATGTAACCCATAAAAAACGCGAGCGAAATCGTCAGAAAAGTCTGCATTCCGGCGGAAACGGCGGCTTCCTTTTGAATCGAAATCAAAACGCCGATTAAAAAAGCCCCGACGATTCCTAAAATCGAACCGACCGCCGCGCCGATCAGAGTTTTCAAACTGGCGACACGCGCCCGCATTTCAAAACCGATGATGCTGAGAGCGATCACCGCGCCCAGCAAAGCCGAGTAAACGCGGCGCGATTCGGACGACCAACCAGCCAGATAACTTGTTTCGCCGAGTGGAATAAGCAAAAATCCGAGCATCGCCAGAAGCAGGATAAATGCGAGTCTGATTATGAGAATGTCAAGTTTCATTGCGTAAATATTAACACGAAATTATTTTAACCGATAACGAATATCGGGTATCTCTATAAACTAATAATAACTACGCGATTCTTAATATTTGACCATTTAAAGCGATTGCTTCCGGCGATAGCAGATAAACGATTGTCCGCGCCGCGTCGTCTTCGGAAATTGCCTTTTTTGGTCGAAAAAGTTCAGCGTCGAGGTTGTCTTCCAGTTCCGGCTGCTTTTCGCTTAAGGCGACGGCATTGACCCGAAAGTTTTTCGGCAAACCGGCGGCAAGCGATTTTGTCAGACCGAGCAAAGCCTTCTGCGAAGACGCAAATAGAACATTCGCTTCGGTTTCAGGCGTATCAACGGCTGACGTGACATTAACGATTTTCGGTTTCGGGCGATGTTTCATCAAACGAGCCGCTTCCTGCGTGACGAAAAAAGTCGCCTTTAAATTCGCGTCGAATGTTTGTTTGTAAATATCTTCCGTCGTTTCTTCAAATGCCGAATCGCTGCGAAAATTCAAACAATTAACGAGCAAATCGAGCCGCCCGAACATCTTTTCGACTTCGCCGACTAATTTTTTCGCGCCATCAACCGTAGAAATATCCGCCTCGACCGCGCTCGCCAGCGTTCCGAGATTTTCGAGTTCGGCTAAAGCGTGTCTGCTTTCTTCGGAAATGCGCGAAAAACCGACGATGACGTAACAACCCTGCAAAGCGAGTTGCAAAGCGACGGCGCGACCGATTGAACTCGCGCCGTCGGTAATAAGGGCGACTTTTTCGGCAAATGCGTGAACTGATTGAGCAGACATAGTTTTTAATGCAAAATTAAAAATGTAAAATTAAAAATTCAGGATTTGTTTTAACTTTGCATTTTGAATTTTTAATTTTGCATTTATTCTCAAACAATGGCAAAAACTCCAAGCACAATTTACGTCTGCCAAAACTGCGGCGGACAACAGCGCAAATGGCACGGCAGGTGTCCCGACTGCGGCGAGTATAATTCGCTCGTCGAAGAAAGGTTTCGCCCGACACCGCAGCCGGTCGGCAAAAGCGTTTCGTCAAATGCGCGAATCGGCACGAGCGCATTCCGCGAAACAAAACCGATTTCTTACAGCGACATCGAATCGCAGGACGATGCCCGAACTTCGAGCGGAATCGCGGAATTCGACCGCGTTCTCGGCGGCGGAATCGTCGCCGGTTCGCTTGTTTTGATCGGCGGCGCACCGGGAATCGGAAAGTCAACCTTAATTATTCAGGTCGCCGACAAACTCAGCCAAAACAACACGAAAATTCTCTACGTTTCCGGCGAAGAATCGGAACGCCAGATAAAAATGCGCGGCGAAAGATTAGGCTTAAACGCTGAAAATCTTTATCTTTTGCCGGAAACGAATCTCGAAAATATTCTGTCGGAAATCGAAAAATTGCAGCCTGATGCGGTAATAGTGGATTCGATTCAAACTGTCTTTTCGGAGAAAATCGAATCCGCGCCCGGCTCGGTTTCGCAAGTCCGCGAAGTCGCCGGACAATTTATGATTTTTGCCAAATCAACCGGAACGCCGGTTTTCCTGATCGGTCACGTCACCAAAGAAGGCTCGATTGCCGGACCGAAAGCACTCGAACACATCGTTGACACGGTTTTGTATTTTGAAGGCGACCGACACCACAATCACCGAATTATCCGCGCGACGAAAAACCGTTTCGGCGCGGCAAACGAAATCGGAATTTTCGAAATGACGAATGCGGGTTTGTCGCCGGTCGCCAATCCGTCGGAAGTCTTTTTACAGGAACGACCCGAAGGCGCGAGCGGCTCGGTCGTCACGGTCTGTATGGAAGGCACGCGCCCGATGCTCGTCGAAGTTCAGGCATTGGTGAGCGGAACAAAATTCGGTACGGGTCGGCGGATGGCGCAGGGATTTGATTACAACCGGACATCGCTTCTGATCGCTGTTCTGGAAAAGCGCGTCGGTCTGCAGCTTGCCGGCGACGATGTTTTCGTCAATATCGCGGGCGGTCTGGAAATTGACGAACCGGCGGCTGATTTGGGCGTAGTCGCGGCGATTGCTTCGAGCTTTCGGAATTTGCAGATTCCGCCCGACACCGCCGTTTTCGGCGAAGTCGGTTTAACCGGCGAAGTCCGCGCCGTTCTGCAAGCCGAAACACGCGCCCGCGAAGCACAAATGCTCGGTTTCAAAAAGTTAATTCTGCCTGCGTCGAATAAAAAAGGTTTGGAGAAACTTTTGGGAATGCGCGTTGTCGGCGTGAGAAATTTGGAAGAAGCGTTGGACGAATTGTTTTAGTAAATTACGATTTCGTATTTTTGCATCTGTTTCCTGAATTTTACCAAACAGTTTTCACAAAAGTTGAATTTTGAATTTTCGTGTCAGTTGTGATTAATTCCAAACTCAAATGCCGCGCCGTCGCGGAAATCAGACGGTCGTGAAGTTCAGGAATATCAGTAATTTGTTCGGCGGTTTCGATGATTATTTGCGTCAGCGAACATTCGCGGAAATTTGAATTTGTCTGCAAAAAATTTCTCACGTTTTGCAAGTTGACGCTGATTCGTTGTTTTTCGGAAAGATAAAGAATTTCGGCAAAGACAATCGCGGGAATGTGAATAATTGTATGCGAGTTTTTAGCAGAATCGAAAATAGCCTGTGAAACTGCGCCGAGCCGACGTTTTTCCAAATAAACGACGAGCGCAACTGTATCGGCGACGTATTCAGCGGCGAGGATAAACGGACTCATAATCGGCAAACTCTTCTTCTAAATGTTCGAGTTCGGTTTCTGTTAAATTGCTCAAATCTTCTTCAACAAGGGCGCGAAACTGTTCATCTTCAAAACTTTTCGGATCAACGGCGCGACGGCGAACGAAATAAACGAAATCGGCAATCTCGCGCAAAGTTTCGGGCGGCAAGCCTTTAATGCCTGAAACAATAATTTTCTCGTAACTCGGCGTGTTCATAAACAACCTCAATTTTCAGTTTGCATTTTAGCACAATCTAAGCGGAAACTTTACTTAATTTATGAAACGAATCGAACCAAAAGCGGGACAAGAATCAGTTTGGGATTATCCGCGCCCGCCGAAACTCGAACTGACAAACAAGCATCTCAAAATCATTTTCGGCGGCGAAATCATCGCTGAAACGAATCGCGCATTTCGCGTTTTGGAAACGAGCCATCCGCCGGTTTATTATTTTCCGCCGGAAGATGTGCGGACAGAATTTTTGTTGGAAGCGACGGGCGCAAGTTTTTGCGAATGGAAAGGTCGCGCCGGTTATTTTGATTTGCAAGTCGGTGAAAAGATCGTCGTAAATGCCGCGTGGTTTTATGCGAGTCCGACACGTAATTTTGCGGAAATTAAAAATTACATCGCATTTTATCCGTCAAAAATGGACGCTTGTTATGTCAATGACGAACTTGTGAAAACGCAGGAAGGTGATTTTTACGGCGGTTGGATAACGTCGGAAATCGTCGGACCGTTTAAGGGCGGCGCGGGAACTTTCGGCTGGTGAAAACAGACGTTGATTCGACATTAAATGTCTTTCTTGATTTTTGAAAAGTGACGGAAGCAGTCTGCCGCCGATTGTTTTAATATGAAGTTATGAGTTTTTTGGGTTGGATGGCTTTGAGCGGTGCGCTGCTTCTGTTTATGGGTTTGTCGTCGGCGTATTTGCGCCGTCTTCCGATTACGACTTCGGCGATTTATCTCGCGCTCGGTTTGGCGATCAGTCCAATCGGATTCGATTTGATACGGATTGATATTATCGAGTCAAAAGTTTGGTTTGAACATCTGACCGAAATCGCCGTTATCGTTTCGCTGTTTGTTGGCGGTTTGAAATTGCGACTGCCCTTTAAAGACGCGGTTTGGTCGGCGGCGTTTCGGCTTGCCGGACCGGTGATGCTCGCTTCGATTGCGGGCGTGGCGGTTTTCGCGCACTACGCATTCGGCTTTGAATGGGCGATTGCGGTTCTGATCGGCGCGATACTGGCTCCGACCGATCCGGTTCTCGCCAGTGAGGTTTCGGTTAATGATTCCGCCGACAGCGACCGGATGCGTTACGGGCTTTCGGGCGAAGCCGGTTTCAACGACGGCGCGGCATTTCCGTTCGTCATTTTCGCCCTTTTGTGGCTGGAAAACGGCAATATCGGGAGTTGGGTCGGCGGTTGGGCTTTGCACCGTTTGGTTTGGGCGGTTCCGGCGGGAATTCTGCTCGGATATTTATTGGGAAAAGGAGTCGGGCATCTGGCGATTTGGCTTCGCAGCCGTCATCAGGAAACCGACGCGCCGAATGATTTTTTAGCTTTGGCTTTAATCGCGCTCGCTTATGTCGGGGCGGAAACCATTTATGCGTGGGGATTTTTGGCAGTTTTTGCCGCCGGTATCGGATTTCGCCGGGCGGAAACGAAAACCGCTAAAGAAAATCCTGCGCCTGAACAAAATAATGACCCGAAAAAACAGGAAAACTCAAAAGAAAAAGATGAAACTCCTGCCGAGCATCTGATCGGCAATAACGTCGAAGCGGAAGAAATGAAGCATCCGACAAAAGCCGCCGGTTTGGTCATTTCGGAAATCGTTTCGTTTGGCGACACTGCCGAGCGTCTGCTCGAAGTATTGCTCGTCGTGCTGGTCGGAATCAGTCTGGCGGTTTATTGGGATTGGCGTGCCGTTCCGCTCGCGCTGGTATTTTTCTTCGTCATTCGTCCGTTAGCCGCGCAGATTTTTTTATGGAAAACGCCGACCGGAAATATTCAGCGGCTGATGCTCGGCTGGTTCGGTATTCGCGGCATCGGAAGTTTGTATTATTTAAGCTACGCGCTCAACCACAATTTGAATAAAAACATCGCGGATGTCGTCGGCATTACTTTTTCGGTCGTCGCTTTGAGCATTCTCGTCCACGGTATTTCGACGCAGCCGATTCTTAATTTTTACGAACGCGCGATTTCCGCCAAAGAAAAATCGGAAGACAAAGAAAAGCGCGGACAAAAAGGATTCTAAAAGTAAATTTGACGGCTGATAAAATATAATTCGAGCAATGCAAAACTTAAATCCGAACAAAACATTTTCCGGTTCGCAGCTTGAAAAAATCTATTCGACGCTCGAAAAATTCGATGCGTCCGCCGGCATTCATCAGCCGCAGTCGAGAAATCCGGTTCACGTCGTTTACGGCGGAGCGCATCTTTTCCGCCACGACACGCCGCATAAACTCGGAAAACTCGCTGTTCAATCTCTGGAAACTTACGCGCCGAATTTCGCCGAATTCGCCCGCGCGATGTGGCTCAAAGGTGCAGAAACTCTGCCGCAAACCGATGACGCGATGCAGAGTTTTGAATTTCAATTCATCGAAAACGAAGCGAAAGCGAAAGCTGAAAACTACAATGCGTGGCTGGCGCGCACGATTTACGAGCGAACACTCGAAAAACTGAACCGAGAGCCAATCGAAGATTACCGCATTGACTTTGAAGACGGCTACGGTTTCCGCGCTGACGCGGAAGAAGATTCGCACGCGGTCGCGGCTTCCGCCGAACTCGCCGAAGCGTTTCTGGCAAATACGATCACGGCTTTCTGCGGCTTTCGCATCAAGTCGCTGCAAGCTGAAACCAGAAAACGCGCCGTCAGAACGCTGGATTTATTCCTCACCAATCTGCTGGAAAAAACCTGCGGAAAACTGCCGGAAAATTTCGTCGTAACCTTGCCAAAAATCACGCGGCGCGAAGAAGTCGAAGTTTTAGCCGAACTTTTAAGCAAATTTGAACAGCAGAAAAATCTTGCCGAAGGCGCGGTAAAAATCGAAATTATGATCGAAACGCCTGAGTCAATCGTCAATGAAAAAGGCGAAATCGCGTTGCGCTCGCTCATAGAAGCCGGAAAAGGTCGCGTCATTTCGGCGCATTTCGGCGCATATGATTACACGGCGAGTTTCGGAATTTCCGGCGTTCACCAGCATCTTAATCACGAAGCCTGTGTTTTTGCTCGTCAGATGATGCAGATTTCGCTCGCGCCTTTGAATATAAGGCTTTCCGATTCGGTGACGACCGAAATGCCCGTTCCGATTCACAAAGGCGAAAACCTGACGGCAAAGCATTTAAAAGAAAACAAACGCGCCGTTCACACGGCTTGGCGCAAACATTTTTACAATGTCACGAGTTCGTTAATCAACGGTTTTTATCAAAGTTGGGATTTGCATCCGGCGCAGCTCGCGGCACGTTACGCCGCCGTCTATTCGTTTTTTCTCGAATCGCAGGAAATTCAGGCGGAAAGATTGAAAGGATTTGTCGGCAAAGCGTCGCAGGCGTTGACGACCGGAAACACTTTTGACGACGCGGCTTCGGCAAACGGACTTTTAAACTTTTTTCGGCGCGGACTGAGTTCCGGCGCGATCACCGAAACGGAAATTACGGAGAAAACCGGCTTGAGCGCGGACGATTTGAAATCGGCTTCGTTTATGAAAATTGTGGAAAATTTTAGAACTGAGAACTGAGAAGTCAGAAGTCAGAAGTCAGAAATCAGTGATGAAATTTGAGAAGTTATTTATCGACAGCAACAATTTGTTTTCTGACTTCTGACTTCTGACTTCTGACTTCTCACTTATTCTTCGGTTCTTCGCCCGACATAATTCTTTCAAGTATCGCTTCTTGTTCGCGGCGTTTGTCGGTCAGACGCGGGACGGCGTTTTCAGTAAACCGCTGGGGTTGAGAAAACGGATCAATCTGCATCGGTAAGCCTTCCTGAGCGAGATTACCGGAAATTATACGGGCAATTAATTCCTGTTCAAAGTGCGTAATATCAATGAATCTCGCGCCGATTCCGTTGTTTTCAAAACGATAAAGTGCTTTGCACCGCAGCGGAAGCCAGTTTTTATTCGGCATCTGAATTTCAAGCCGAAATTCATCGCCGACGTAGACGTTTTCGTCCCATTCCGCCAAACATCCGCCGATGCTGATTTGATGCAGCACCGTTTCGATTTTTTCACCGAATTTCGTGTAGCGAACGGCGGGAATATCGAGCGAGAATCTGATGTGTTGACGTTGATATTCTGTCATCTGATTTTTTTGAAAGGATGAACAGTTTTTTGAAAAACCGCTTAACGCTTTTATTTTAACGATTTTTAGCCGCGCCGCGCAACTTCTTTTGTTTCAAAAAAAATCATCTGTCGAATTTTCCGGCAGATGATTTTTTTTTGTCTTACTGATTTCAAACTAACTGTTCGCGGCTTCCGATTTCGAGCAGTGCGTGTTGAAAGCGTCAATCAAACCCTGCGCGATCATCATCGGATGACGACCTTCGAGGTCTTTGCGCTCGAACATCTGCACGAGTTTGCCGTCTTTCAAAAGTCCGATTGCCGGCGACGACGGCTGAAAGCCTTCAAAATAATTGCGCGCCGTGTCGGTCGCGTCAATATCCGCGCCAGCAAAAACCGTAATCGCTTTGTCAGGCTTAACTTCCGAGTTCTGTAGTGCCATCGCAATGCCGGGACGAACGCCGCCCGCCGCGCATCCGCAAACCGAATTGACGATGACCATCACAGTTCCTTCAGTATTTTCCACCGCATCTTTAACGGCTTCCGTTGTTTTTGTTTCTTCGA
>JALYQJ010000398.1 GCA_030855875.1 Acidobacteriota bacterium | reverse complement strand
AAAATCTAAAATCAAAGGGCGTTGAATTTATCATCGAACCGAAAATCCGCTTTGCCGGAGAAGTCGGCGAACAAGCGACGATGTTTTTTCTCGATCCGAGCGGAAACGCACTCGAATTTAAAGCGTTCGCGGATTTTTCGCAGGTTTTCGCTAAATAAACAATATGAAATTCAAAGTTATCTTTCTGCTGTTTTTATCCGCAGGTTTGTTGACAGTAGAGGCGCAAAATTCAAAACAGCAAAGATTTATCGCCGTGACGATTGACGATTTGCCGGTTGTTTCAACGCGCAAAGATTTGAAAACGCGGCAGGAAATTACTAAAAAATTATTAAATCACATCACGAAGGCAAAAGTTCCCGCCGTCGGTTTTGTTAACGAAGGCAAATTATATGCAAGCGATAAACGCCGCGAAACGGAAATTGATTTGCTGCGCGGGTGGCTCGATGCCGGTTTGGAACTCGGCAATCATACTTTTTCGCATCGCAGTTTGAATGCGATTGATTTAAAGGATTATCAGGACGACATTCTGCGCGGCGAAATTATCACAAAAGAATTGCTCGGCGCGAAAAATCTGCGGATGCGTTATTTTCGCCATCCGTATTTGCAGACGGGTCTGAGTTTGAAAGTTAAAGACGGTTTGAATCAATTTTTAGAAGAACATAAATATACAATCGCGCCGGTCACGATTGACAACGCCGACTGGATTTTTGCCCGCGCATATGACAATGCTTTTGATAAAAACGATAGTAAATTGATGAAGCAAATCGGCGCGGCTTACGTTCCTTATCTCGAAAGCAAAATGGATTATTGGGAACGCCAATCGGTAAAACTTTTCGGACGTGAAATTAAACAGACGCTCTTGCTTCACGCGAATTTTATCAATTCCGATTATTTTGACGACATCGCAAAAATGCTCGTAAAACGCGGCTATAAATTTATAACTTTGGAAGAAGCGTTAAAGGATGAAGCGTATAAAACGCCCGATACATTTAATCGCAAAGCGGGAATTTCGTGGCTTCATCGTTTGGCTTTGGCGAAAGGCAGAGAAAATGTTCTGCCCGACGAACCGAAAACGCCGGATTTTGTAATGAAGGCGGCGGGCGTTGATTCCGAATAAATAAAAAACAAGTGAAAAATGCTGAAATTATTATCGTCGGCGGCGGAGTTGTCGGCGCGAGCGTCGCGTATCATTTAACGCGGCGCGGCGCGAAAGATATTTTGATTACGGAGCGCGAAACCGAACAGGGAAAAGGCTCGACCGGAAAAGCGACGGGCGGCATTCGCGCTCAGTTTGAAACGGAAATCAATATTAAAATGTCGCTTTATTCGCTCGATTTTTTCAGAAATTGTGAATTCGATTGCGGTTATGAACCGCGCGGATATTTATTTTACGTGACGGGCGAAAAAGGCTTGAATTATTTAAAGCGGAATGTGGAAAAGCAAAAATCGCTCGGCGTAAAAGACATCGAAATCGTTGACGCGAAAATAATTGCAGAAATTTGCCCGATTTTGAATTGCGAAGACATTATCGGCGGCAGTTTCGGTGCGCGAGACGGTTTTATAAATCCGTTGGCGGTAATGAACGGCTTCACGAAAGCAACTCTGGAAAACGGCGCGAAAATCGAATACGAAACGGAAGTTTTTTCGATTGAAACCGAAGGCGGAAAAGTCTCTGCGATTGAAACGAACAAAGGCAGAATCGAATGCGAAAAGTTGATTTTGTGTTCGGGCGCATGGGCGAAAAAGCTGGCGAAAACCGCCGGAATTGATTTGCCGGTAGAGCCGCAAAAACGCCAGATCGTCTGGGCAAAAAGCGAAACCGCGCTGCCGGAAAATCTGCCGATGGTGATTGATTTGGAAACCGGCTTTCACTTTCGACCGGCGAGAGATTTTACAAATTCCGCGAACGATTCCGACATTTCCGACGAGATTTTCTTCGCTTATCCCGACCCGGACGAAAAAAAATCGTTCGATACAAAATTTGACGAATCCTTCGTCGAAAAAGTTTATGCAAAAGCTGAACATCGGTCGCCGTTTCTGTATCGAACAAAACCGGTTTTAGAAAAATGCCGCGCCGGACTTTACGAAAACACGCCCGACCATCACGCAATTTTGGGCAGTTGTGAAATCGAAAATTTGTATTTCGCCAACGGTTTTTCAGGTCACGGCGTAATGCACTCGCCCGCGACCGGCAGAGCCTTGAGCGAAATTATTCTCGACGGCAAAGCAAGTTTTTTAGACGTTTCGTGTTTGAGTTTGGCGAGATTTGCGACGGGCGAACTTCTCCACGAAACGGCTTTTATTTAGAGGATTATTTTTTAACGCAAAGGCGCGAAGGCGCAAAGGGTTTTTAAAATTAAGTCGGAAATCATTATTTTAATTAATCCGCTAAATAAAATACATTCTTACTTTGCGGCTCTGCGTCTTTGCGTTAAAGTTTTTCTATGAAAACAGCAATAATCCATCATCCGATTTATCAAAAACACGATACCGGAATCGGGCATCCCGAAACGCCGAAGCGTTACGAAGTCGTGATGAACGCGCTTAAAAATGATGCGAAGCTATGGAAAAATTTAACGGAAATCACTCCCGAAAAAG
>JALYQJ010000493.1 GCA_030855875.1 Acidobacteriota bacterium | reverse complement strand
GACTAACAGTTATTGAAATTATACTTATTAAATCAAATACAAGAAAGCGTTTTTTGAAGAATTTTATTTTCGTGATGATAGAACTGCGTTTATTTCGGCAGCAGCAGCGAGAAGACGGTGCCGTTCTCAATACGCCGAACCGTTAAATCTCCGCCGTGCTGCACGGAGATTTTATGAGCCACCGAAAGCCCGAGTCCGACACCTTTTGCTTTGGTTGTAAAAAAAGGATCGAAAATTTTCGGCACTATCGCCTCGTCTATTCCTTCGCCGTTGTCTTCAACCTCAATGATACAAAAATCTTCGTTCTCGGTTGTGCGAAAAACCAATTCGCCGCCATTCGTCATCGCTTGCAGGGAATTGAGTGCTAAATTTAATAAAACCTGTTTGATTTGCTCGCCGTCAATTGATACTTTCGGCAAAGTTCGACGCAACTGCTTCTCGATTGAAACCGCTTGCGAGGATGCTTGATTTTCAACGAGAGAGACGACGGATTCGACGATTTTATTTAAATCGTCCGGCTCAACGGCAAGCCGCGCCGGACGCGCAAAACGCAGAAATTCGCCGACGAGTTTATCCAGTCTTTCGATTTCCTTCTTGGCTAAATCGGCGAATTCGCGGCGCGGACTGGTTAGAGCGATTTCATCTTCTAAAATCTCAACCGCGCCTTTGATCGCTGCTAAAGGATTGCGGACTTCGTGGACGATTCCGGCGGATAATTCGCCGAGAGCCGCTAGTTTTTCGGCTTGCAAAAGCTGGGCGAAAGTCTTTTGCAGTTCGTCGTAGGCTCGTCGGCGTTCCTCGGCATTATGTTCGGCTCGCTCTCTGGCTTGTTTGAGACGGTCGCCTAAAGCTCCCATTACGCCGCCCACTAAATTGAAAATAACAAGTTCGGCGTATTGATTTATCGAATAATCAAAATGCCCGTGTTCGGCGTGGGCAAAAATGTGCGGCAAATAAACGATTGAAGTGAAAACCGA
The DNA here is from genome assembly GCA_030855875.1 of Acidobacteriota bacterium. Classification (GTDB taxonomy): domain Bacteria; phylum Acidobacteriota; class Blastocatellia; order Pyrinomonadales; family Pyrinomonadaceae; genus SXVE01. The sequence continues at coordinate 3,374 of JALYQJ010000493.1, read as the reverse complement.
AGCGGCAAGCCCGCCGCGCAGTCCGAACAGAAGCGCGGCGGCGATAATCGGAACGTAATAAAGCCTCTGATAGATTTCGTGCCAAACGATTTGTTCGAGCGGCGTAAGAAAATGCAGAATCGTGACGATAATGATTGAAGCGGCGATAATCAGCGACGCGGAAACGCGCAGATGCGAAGACGCTAAAAGAAAAGTTTCTGCGGCGGAATCGGTGTTTTGATTGACAACCTTTTTCATATTCTGCGATTGTCTTTTCGCGCCTTGAAGCGATTCATTCTCCGCGTTTCCATTATTCCAAGCCATATTTTTGCATCCGGTAAATCAACGCGCTGCGTGTGATGCCCAAGTAACGTGCCGTCTGCGATTGATTGCCGCCAAAACGATTTAAGGCTTCGCGGATGATTTCGCATTCGACCGATTCCAGGTTTATCGGTTCGCCCGGCAGAGAAAACCAGAGACTGCCCGAAGGTGATTCATTATTTTTGATGTTTTCGGGAACATCTTTCAAGGATAAAGTTTCGTCGTTTGAAAGAACGACCATTCGCTCGACGACATTTTCGAGTTCGCGCACGTTTCCCATCCAGGCGTAATTGAAAAATACGTTGAAAACTTCGCGTTCGATTTTCAAAGGTTTGATGCCGTGTTTGGCGGCGGATTTTTCGAGGAAATGTTCGGTTAAAAGCGGAATATCTTCACGCCGCTCTCGCAAAGCGGGCAAATTTATCGGCACGACCGCCAAACGGTAATATAAATCTTCACGAAACTCGTTTTGTTTGATTAATTCAGTTAAATTCTCGTTCGTCGCGGCGATGATGCGAACATTGATTTTGCGCGGCGCGTTTTCGCCGAGCCGCGTGATTTCCTGTTCCTGCAAAACACGCAGCAATCGGGTTTGCAAGGCAATCGGCATTTGGGTGATTTCATCCAAAAATAAAGTGCCGCCGGTTGCTTCCTCAAATTTTCCTTTCGATTCTTGAGTCGCGCCGGTGAACGCGCCTTTTTTGTAGCCGAAAAGTTCGGCTTCAATCAATGTTTCGGGAATCGCGGCGCAGTTTATTGCTACAAAAGGTTTATCCCGGCGCGAACCGGAAAAATGAATGCCTTTGGCAATCAATTCTTTACCCGTTCCGCTTTCGCCTTCGATTAAAACCGTCACATCGGTTTGTGCGACGCGCTCGACCAATGAGAAAACTCTTCGCATTTTTTCGGAATTCCCGACGACCGATTCGAGCCGAAAATCTTCGTGGATAATGCGGCGCAGACGACGATTTTCCGCCAGAGCCGCGCCGTATTTGAGAGCTTTTTCAACCGTCAATAAAATCGCCTGACGATTGAACGGTTTGGTGATAAAGTCGAACGCGCCGCCGCGCATCGCCTCGACCGCCGTTTCGACATCGCCGAATGCCGTGATGACGATAATCGGCACTTCAGAGTTTATCGCTCCGGCGCGTTTCAGAAGTTCCGCGCCCGACAACTGCGGCATTCGCCAATCGGTTATCAAACAATCAACCGCGTCGGACGAAAAAATCTCCAATCCCTGTGCGCCGTTCTCCGCCGTCAAAACCTGAAACCCGGCTTCCTGCAATTGGAATTCAAGCACACGGCGCAGAGAATCGTCGTCGTCGGCAATTAAAATTTTCCGGTTTGGTTTGTTCACCCGAAAGTTATTTTATCTCAAAAGTGAGCGTCGTCCATTTCGATTCGTAGTTCAAATTCGGGTCGTCGAGTTTGGTCATATTGATAAATTTGACGAACCATTTGCCCGCGCCGACGAGCGGAACTTTGACGATGCCGTTTGCGTCGCTGCGAAGTTCGGGCGAAGCAACGATTTTTCCTTTTTCTTCGCGTCCCGCCAGCACGACTTGTCCGGCGAGCGGTTTGCCGTCTTTGAGACACAAAATTTCAATCGCGCCGCCTCGTTTCATTTTATACGGATTCTGCTGCGGGACGAGTTCGACCGGATAATTGAGAACGGTTTTGTAATCGTCGGTCTGCTTTTTGCCAACCTGCAAAATCGCTTTGACGTGCTTGCTGTAACGCTCTTTCGCATCCTTTGCGAGTTCGCCGGTCTTCCGCCGTTCTTCGAGCGTGTCGGGCAAGCCGTCTTCTTTTAAATATTCGTTAAAATCCGCCGCTTTCAAAGCGATTTCGCGGTGTTTCGTCGAAAGCCCGACGACGTAAGTTCCCGCCGCGCCGGTTTTTAAATTCATAAAAGCGGTCGTTTCGTCTTTGGTAAAATCCGTTTCTTTCGGATGCTCGGTTTTTCCCGCCGAAACTACGCTCACATCATTCAAACGGGCGAAAGAAACCGCTCCTTCGCTCGCCTGAAATGTGCCGTTCATAACTTTAAGGGTGTATTTCGAATTCGGCTGTAAGAAAAAGCTGTCCATTTTGAGAAACAAATCGTGCGCGAAAATTGATGCGACCAGCGACAGCGATAAAATACCTGCAAAGATTGTTTGTTTTTTCATTTTAATGTCCTCACTATTTTATTTCAAATGTCAGTGTTGCCCATTTCGATTCGTAGTTTAATTTCGGGTCGTCAATTTTGACCATATTGATAAATTTCGCATACCATTTGCCCGCTGCGTCGAGTTTGATTTTGATTATGCCTTTCGCGTCGCTGCGAATCGCTTTTTCGGCGGCTAATTTTCCGCTCGACTCATAGCCGGTCAAAACCGTCTGACCGACGAGCGGTTTGCCGTCTTTTAAACACAAAATTTCAATCGAACCGCCTTTCTTTAATTTATACGGATTCGTTTGCGGAATCATCTCGACCGCGTAGCCGAGGACGGTTTTGTAGCTGTCGGTTTGTTTGCCGCCGACCTGCAAAATCGTTTTGACGTATTTTGAGTAGCGGTAACGCCCGTCTATTTCAAGTTCTTTATCGCGTTTTCTGTTTTCCAAAATATCGGGAATGCCTTCGAGAGGCAGATATTCGTTAAATTCCGCCGCCTTTAATGAATTTTCGCGCCACATCGTCGAAATCCCGACGACGTAATTGCCCGCTTCTTTCGGTTCGAGATTCATAAAAGCGGTTGTTTCATTTTTCGTAAAATCCGCTTCTTTCCGATTTGTGCGAACGCCCAACGGCGCAACGACGCTCACGTCCGTCAAACGCGCAAAAGAAATTGCGCCTTCGCTCGTTTGAAATGTTCCGTTCATCACGCTGATAGAAATTTTTTGGTTGATTTTGGCGAAAAAGCTGCCGGGCTTCAAAAACAAATCGTGCGCGAAGGCGGGCAGAGCTAAAAACGCGCAAATTAAAATAATACTCGTAAATTTTTTCTTCATCGGATTCTCCTGTTTTACGGCTTGCGCGATTTGTGCAAGCGAATTGTTCCAAATAAACTGTTGTAATAATTCGTTTCTTC
>JALYQJ010000466.1 GCA_030855875.1 Acidobacteriota bacterium | reverse complement strand
CTTTCGGTTGAAAAATAAAATAAAATTAAGAAATAACAACAGGCAAAAAGTAGATATGATTTGACGCGCGCAAAATCCGCCGTTTACCGCATTTTACCCGATGGCGGCAGCGATGTTTTGTGGAATTCGGCAACCGTAATCGGTTTTTCGATTCACGCCAACCAAACCGGAAACGGTGTTTTGCTCGGAACTTCCGATAAAGGCAGAGTTTACAATATCGGCAACGACGGGCGCGAAACTCTCGTTTTGCAATCGAACGAAAATCAAATTTCCACTTTGATAAATTTCGGACAAAATCTTTACGCGACTTCGAGCAATCAAGGCAAACTTTATCGTTTCGGCGCGGAAACGATTGCCGAAGGAAGCTACGAATCGGTTGTCTTGGACGCAAAAGCCGCCGCTTCGTGGGGCAGAATCTGGTGGCGTTCAAATGGTAATGTTCAACTGCAAACCAGAAGCGGAAATACGGAAAGCCCGAATGAAACGTGGAGCGTTTGGAGCGCGGCTTACGCGGATGCAAAAGGCGCGCAAATCGCCAGTCCGAAAGCGAAATATTTACAGTGGCGGGCGATTCTTAAAAATTCGGGAAATTCAAATAACTCCGCAACTTCATTGAACGAAGTCAATGTCTCGTTTCTTCCGCGCAATATCGCGCCGGAAATTCTTTCGATTCAGGTTTTGCCGACAAATGTCGGTTTGGCATCAAATCCGCCGATTCAGATTGACCCGAATATCGAAACGTCGGGACTCGATCCGCAGATTTTCGGCATTGCAAATGTCGCAATCGCGCCGCGCCGCGTTTATCAACGCGCCGCAACTTCGCTGCAATGGACGGCGGAAGACCGCAACGGCGACAAACTGGAATACGCGATTTATTACCGCGAAATCGGCGAAACAAACTTCAAACTTCTGAAAGATAATTTGCTTGAAAATTTTTATACGATTGACGGTCAATCTCTCGCCGACGGACGTTACATGTTTAGAATCACAGTCAGGGATTCGCTTTCAAATCCTGAAAATCAAACGCTTTCCGGCGAAAGAACGAGCGAGCCGGTCGAGATTGATAATACTGCGCCGATTGTTTTATCAACCGGAACTCCGCAAATTTCCGGCGAACGCGCCCGCATCACGTTTGAAGGAAGCGACGCGGCGAGTTTTTTAAGCCGTGCGGAATACAGCGTTGACGGCGGCGAATGGCAAACGGTTTATGCTGACGACGGCATTTCAGACAGTCCGCGCGAGCGTTATACAATAGAAATTCCTTTGAGAAATACAGGAGAATATTCGGTTACTTTGCGCGTGTTCGACGCAAACGGCAACGCGGGAAATGCGCGGGTTTTGGTGAGAAAATAGATGGAAGAAAGTGAAAAGTGAAAAACGAAAAGTGAAAAACGAAAAATGGGAAAACGGAGGATTGATAAATGATAATTTCTCGCTTTCCACTTTTCACTTTTCGTTTTTCACTTTTCACTCTCCAAAGTTATGACTTTATCAAACAACAGCGTGGCGGTTATTACGGGCGCGGCTTCGGGTATCGGACGCGCATTGGCGGTGCGTTTGGCGCAGGAAAAAATCGGCGGAATCGCCGTTTGCGATGTGAACGAAAGCGAATTGATCGAAACGGCGAAAATAGTCAAATCGCTCGGCGTTTCCGTTTCGACGCATATTGCCGACGTTTCCAAACTCGAACAGGTTCAAAAATTTGCCGGAGAAGTTGCAGCCAAACACAATCGAGTCACGCATTTGATAAATAACGCCGGAGTCGCTCTGTGCGGCAGTTTTGAAGAAATCTCGCTGGCAGATTTTGAATGGTTAATGAACATTAATTTTTGGGGCGTAATTTACGGAACGAAAGTCTTTCTGCCAATCTTAAAACAGCAGGAAAAAGCGCACATTATAAACATTTCCAGCGTATTCGGTTTGGTCGCTCCGCCCGGACAATCTGCATATTGCGCGAGCAAATTTGCCGTTCGCGGTTTTACCGAAAGTCTTCGTCACGAACTCGAAGACACGAATATTTCTGTTTCGACCGTTCATCCCGGCGGCATTAAAACGAATATCGCCAATAACAGCCGCGTCGGTGAAAACGCCGATAAAAATATTAAAAAAAAGGTCGTTAATTTTTTTGACAAAGCCTCGCCGACAACTGCCGAACAAGCCGCCGACGTAATCGTCAGCGGCATCAAACGCAAAAATCCGCGCATCCTGATCGGTTCGGACGCGCGGCAAATTAATATTATTCAACGACTTTTTCCCGTCAAATACTTTTCCGTAATGGACAAATTTTCAGGCGGGAAACTTTCGGCATTTATGAAAACAAAAATTTCTTAAATTATTTATTCACTTTTGGCAGAGTTATCGGTTCGCCCTCCGTATTCGTTAGCAAATGGCGGGTCGTGCTTTCGGTTACGCTCAAAGGCTGTCCTGACAAATCATCTGTTTCGTACATTGATTTTGAAGGTTTGATATATTCGGTCTGTGTCGGCGGAAGCATTGTGTTTGGCTGATTTACGGGAAACGAATCTTGCTGCGCGACATTTTCTTTCGTTTTCATTTGATTAGCTTTTACAATTCGTGAAACGCCGGATGCAATTAGTGAAAAAGCCGGAAACAACATCAACAACCAAAAAAATGTATCGCCCGGAATTGTAAATAACAAAATTCCGATAATGAAAAATCCGATGCCCAGCAATAAATTTCTTATTCCCGAACTGTAAAGATTAATCGAGTCATCCGATTTCGCAAACCGCTCGTCGGCAGGCGGGTTTCCTTTGACAACAGCCAACACATTACTTAAATCCGCACCGCAACTGCGGCAAAATTTGGTGTTGTCGGCATTTTGTAAACCACATTTTGGACAAAACATAATAATCAGACCTCAAAAGTTTATTTCTTCGGCAAAGTCATCGTTTCGCCTTCGGAATTAATTTCGAGATGCCGCGTCGTGCCGTCGGTGACGCTTGAC
>JALYQJ010000003.1 GCA_030855875.1 Acidobacteriota bacterium | reverse complement strand
GCTTTTTTCATTATCTTTATCAAACAAAACAGATCAAAGATGTGCGCGTCACATATGCGCCGCCGCGCAATATTGGCGTTTTCGGCGGCGACCCGGACAACTTTGAATGGACGCGCCACACCGGAGACTTTACATTTCTTCGCGCTTACGTCGCGCCCGACGGAACTTCCGCTGATTATTCGCCGAACAATATTCCGTATAAACCGAAAAAGTTTTTGACGATGAACATCGGCGGCATCAAGGAAAACGACTTCGTTTTCGTGATGGGTTATCCGGGAACGACGACGCGCTACCGCGAAAGCCAGTCAATTGATTTTGCCGAAAACGTCAACTTCCCTTTTCTCGCTTCTTATCTTCAGGCGCGCAGCGAAGCACTCGGCGTAGTCGGCGAAACGAGCGAGGAAAAACGCATCAAGTTTCAATCCGAACGCGCAAATCTGGACAATTACCGCAAAGTTTACGAAGGCAGCAGCGTCGCCGTCCGGCGCGACGATACGGTCGCTGCAAAACAGAGAGATGAAGCGAAATTTGCCGAGTGGATCGCGGCGAATCCGCAGCGCCAGGCGAAATACGGCGAGGTTTTGCCCTCGCTCCGCCGCGTTTCCGACGAATATTATCCGAACGCGCAGCGCGACGTGATTTTCCGAACGCTTCCGCCCGCCGCAACGCCGGTTTTCCGGCAGGTTTACGACGCGATTTCGTCGGTTCAGCAGGGCAAAAAATTAACGGCGGCTGAAAAACAAACCAAGCTCGCCGAGATTCAAAAAGTTTACTCCGACCGCGAGCCTGTTCTCGAACGCGAGATTCTTAAATTCTTTTTGCGTAAAATGGACGAACTGCCCGACGGTCAGAAGTTTCAAGCCGTCGAAACGCTTTTCAATCGTTATCAGGGCAAAGAACGCCGCGCGGCTGAAGAAACTTTCGCCGAATCAATCGCCGAGCGAAACAATTTCGATACGCCCGAAAAAGTTTTCGCGCTTTACGATATGTCGGCAGGCGATTTGCAGAAAAAGTATCCGAATGTCTACGAATTTATGACCGCTTTTATTCAGGAAAAAACGGCGGTCACGGCGCGAACCGGCAAATTCAATTCGGAAATTGATCGTTTGCGTTTGATTTATCAGCAAGGAATGGCGGAGATGAAAGGCGTTCAGCCTTACCCGGACGCGAATTCGTCGCTGCGGTTTACTTATGGTTATATCAAAGGTTACAGCCCGCGCGAAGCCGTTTCTTATAGTCCGTTTACGTCGCTGAAAGGAATGATTGAAAAAGATACGGGCGTTAATCCGTTCGATGTTCCCGAAAAACTGAAGGCTTTGCAAAACACGCGCGATTTTGGCAGATTCGGCTTAAACGGGAGCGTTCCTGTCAACTTCCTGTCAACGACCGACATCATCGGCGGCAATTCTGGAAGTCCGACTTTGAACGCTTACGGCGAACAAATCGGCTTGGTTTTCGACGGAAATTATGAAGGCTTGGGCAACGATTTGTTTTACAGCAGCGATCACAATCGCACAATTGCCGTAGATATTCGCTACGTCTTATTCGTCGTCGAAAAATTCGCTAACGCCGGTTGGATTTTGAACGAAATGGTTATCAAAGGCGGCAGCGCGAAGGCTAAAGGCGCAACTGCCGAGTAAAAATTAGCCACAAAAAGGCACAAAAGTCGCAAAATAAATCATATTTTTATATTTTGCGACTTTTGTGCCTTTTTGTGGCTATTACTCTTTTAATAAGCAAGTTTGATGAAGTTCATTCCGCGCAAAATTACCTTCTGACGGCGCACGACGCGCTTTGGATTTTTCTTCGGATTAAAGACGTTCAAAGGCGACGGAATCATCGCCGAAAGATATGCGGCTTCCTGCGCGGTCAATGAAGATGCGCTCTTTTTGAAGTAAGTTCTGGCGGCGGCTTCCGCACCGTAGATACCATCGCCCCATTCGATAATATTCAAATAAATCTCCATAATTCGCTTTTTTGAGAGTTCGCGTTCGAGAAAATATGTGATGGCGGCTTCACGTCCCTTTCGCAAAAAATTACGTTCTTCCGATAAATAAAGATTTTTAGCGAGTTGCTGTGAAACGGTCGAAGCACCGCGTTTGAACGAAGGCATCGGCGGAATCCAGCTTTCCGGGTCGTAATCGCCTTCGGCTTTGGCTTCCTTTTCGCCTTCTTTTTGCGCTTCTTCCCACGCACTTTCAATCGCTTCCCAATCGAAACCGTTATGCTCGAAAAACCGCCCGTCTTCGCCAGCCAAAACCGCCCTTTGCAAATGCGGCGAGATTTGTTCAATCGGCTGCCAGACCATATATTTGCGCGGTTCTTGCCCAGCGGCGACGGCTTCCGAGATACGATATTCGATCATCGAAGAAGTCGTCGGATTTTCCGTGCGGAGTTTGGAGATGTTCGGAAAGGTGAAATATTCATACGCCGCCCAAACAATAATTGCACCGACGAGAATTAAAAATAAAACTTTTGTCCAATACCACATTCTATTTTAGATTTCAGATTTTGGATTTTGGATTGCCCTCGATTATTACGGCAACGCTAAGATTATGTTCCAAATGCTTAAATAATCCAAAATCCAAAATCTAAAATCCAAAATCAAGAGGCTTTCCCGATCATATTGCCGACGATCTTACCGCTTGAAATCACGCCGGGCATTCCCGCGCCGGGATGCGTTCCCGCGCCGACGAAATAGAGGTTCGGAATATCTTCGGAGCGATTGTGCGGACGCAGATAAGCCGACTGCATTAAGGTCGGTTCGACTCCGAACGCATTGCCGAGATAACTGTTCAAAGTGTCACGGAAATGCAGCGGGTCAATGTGCATTTCGGTGACGATATGTTTTGAAAGTTCGGGCATATAATTTTCTTCGAGATATTTAATAATCGAATCGCGGTAAGGTTTCGCCTTTGTTTTCCAGTCAATTTTTCCTTCGAGATGCGGCACGGGCGAAAGGACATACCACGAATCGCAACCTTCGGGCGCGAGCGACGGATCGGTCGCCGTCGGGCGGTGCAAATAAAGCGAAAAATCTTCGGCGAGCGTTTTGTCCACGAAAATTTCGTCGAGCAAGCCTTTATAACGCTCGCCCATCAAAATTTCGTGATGCGCCATATTTTCGTATTTGCGGTTCGTGCCGAAATAAATGACGAACAAACTCATCGAATAAGTCAGTGATTTTACTTTTTTGTCGGTATATTTGCGGCGGTGTTCGGGCGCGATTAAATTGAGATAGGTGTGCGCGACATCGGCGTTTGAGACAACCGCGTCGGCTTCGATAAATTCGCCGTTTTTCAAACGAACGCCGTTCGCCTTGTCGTTTTTGATTGAAATATATGAAACTTCGGTCTTTAACTTCACTTTTCCGCCGATGTCCGTAAAAAGTTTGCCCAAACCTCTGACCAACGCGCCCGTTCCGCCCATCGCAAACCACACGCCGAATTTTTGTTCGAGCTGGTGAATCATCGCGTAAATCGA
>JALYQJ010000381.1 GCA_030855875.1 Acidobacteriota bacterium | reverse complement strand
GCGGAAGCGTGGGAACTGCGCCGATTGAACAACGCGCCGTTTGCGCTCGTCGAAGTTTTTGAAAGCGACATCGAGCCGGAAGACCGCGAAGAAATTCTGCGCGAAACAGAAATACGGATGCAGAATGTAAATGTTTGAAATCTTACTTTCACGCTCACGATTATCGAAACAAAACGCCGAAATATTTTCCGATTTGCTCAAATCCGCATCTAAATTCATCCGCTGCGGCGAAAACTTTGCTTGACAAGAATTCCGGCGGAGAGCAAACTTAAACGGGTTGAAATGATGATTAAAAATTTCGGTGCGCGGGTCGAGAAGGTTTGGGAAGGCTTGCGCCCCGTTACAAAAAAAATGATAGTCGGCGCACTGCAAGCCAGCGGCGCACCGACCGCAACCGCTCAAACGCAAAAATTCTCATATGACACGCAATCCGATTGGGAACTCAGCCGTCTGCTGACCGTTTTGGACGAGCAGGAAAAGGACGCGAAAATCAGGCAGGATGCGGAAAAACTCGCTGAAATTCGCCGGTTGGCGGAAACCTGCGTTCTCGTTCTCGAAGCGCAAACCGGATCGGCGGAAGTATTTATACAGCTTGCCGAACGCATTCTGAAAAAGAACGATTACAACAAATTCGACAAACTTTCCGACACATTATCGCACCGTTTTTCAACCGGCGAAATCGCGGAAATCGTGCGCCAGACCGAAACTCCGCAAATTCGCGCCGTCGCTTACGAAACGCTCGCGCTCGCGCCCGTTTCTTCATTGCTCGGATTGCTCGACGATCCGCTTTACGCCGAAATTGCCATCAACGCGCTCGAACAGCAAGCCTTTGAATATGACTCGGAAGAAGCCCGTCAAATCCTGGATCAACTCGAACTCGAAGGCGATATGAACGGCGAATAGCTTTTAATTTCAAGAAAAATTTAGCCACAAAAGACACAAAAGACGCAAAAAAGAATTTTTAATTTTTGTGTCTTTTGTGGCTATTGACTTTTATTTTGCTGATCCCGAACTGGCGTTAAATAGAAATCAATCTGCCCGAAAGCCAAAACTGCCCGCTGACAATTCCGCCGGTTTGCGGCTCGCCCGTGATTAATTTCGGATCGGCGACGACATCAACTTCGCCGCCGAGCGTATCAATCAAAAACCAGTAAAATTTTTCTCCCGTTAATTCGTTTGTTTTCAACTCGAATTCTTTGATTTCGCCCGTAAAAATTCCAATCGGTCGCGGCGGATCAACTGCGGTCGCGTCTTCATCCGGCGTAAACAATCCGCTTGGAAAGAAGGATTTTGCGTTTCGTTTCGGCTCGTTTTCCTGTGCTTCATAATAATCGTTTTCGTTTTTGTAAACTTTAAAATCATTTGAAGCGAAAGCCGTCAGTTGAATTTCGCAAAAGCGCGGAAATTGCGGATTCGTGTTGACGCGAAAATCCGGCGCGTCGAAAACAAACGGGTATTCGCCGTTTTCGCCCGAATCGTCTAACGGATTCGCCTGCGCGTAAAATCCGCCGTCGAGTTCCGACGAATCGCGCTCGATCATTTTCGTCAAACCGACGTGCCTTCTGCTTTTTCCGGCAAAGTGTGGATTAAATCCAATTAATTCGTCGCCCGAATTTCCCTGCAAATACATTTCCGCGCCCGAAGTATCCGAGTAAATATAATACGCGCCCTGCAAGCAGTGAATCGGTTTTACGATGCTCAATAAATTTTCAATAATCTGATTAACATCCTGCTCGCTCTGCACCGGAAAGCCGATGTCGGATAAATTGCTCATATAATTTTGGGAATAGTTTTAAGAGGTTTTTGTTGAGTTTTTTTGCGCCCGAAGCCCCAGCGAAATCGGGTCGGCAGACACGGAACGCCGAAAACGCGCACGCCAGCCCACATTATCGGCGCGATTAATTTATGCTTGAAGCCTTTTTTCGCCGCCACGCATTGATAAAGTTTTTTGTCGGCTCGCCAGCGCATTTTCCAGTTTCCGCCGACGTAATAAGACTTGTCGTGAACGACGCAGCAATCCGCGTAATCGCCGTCGGGAAAGTTCGTGCAATTGTCGCTTTTAAAGTCAGCCGGAATCGTTTGATCGGCGGAAACCGTTTTACTCTGAGCAAACGCGCCGATTGAAAATAAAAACAACAGCGCGAAAACAGAAAGTAATCTGCAAATTCCGGCTTTAACTAGAATTTTGTTTTGTTCTTTCACTTGATTCTTCACACAAATTTTAATTTTTATCTAAAAATCTTGAGTTTTCCGCGAATTGATGTAAAAACCTTTGTGACTTCGCGCCTTTGCGTTAAAAATTCCTCAATCTTAAGCCGAAATTGCATCAATTTTATTTTCGCTCAAACGATGCGCGTAAAGCGGAAATTTCGCCGCAAGTTCCGCAACTTCTCTTTTTACATTCGTTTTAACCGCTTCCGATTCCGGCTCGCGGATAATCGCAGCGATCAATTTGCCGATTTGATTCATTTCCGTTTCGCCCATTCCGCGCGTCGTCAGCGCGGGCGTTCCCAGACGAATGCCCGAAGCGACGAACGGCGAATTCGTATCGAACGGAATCGTGTTTTTATTAACCGTGATATGCACTGCGTCCAAAGCCTTTTCCGCAACTTTTCCGGTAATTCCCTTTCCGTTATTGAAAACGTCAACGAGCATCAGATGATTGTCCGTGCCGCCGGAAACGATTCGTGAACCTTCCGTTTGCAGAGTTTCCGCCAGAGCTTTCGCGTTATCCAAAACCTTCTGCTGATACGCCCGAAAATCTTCGCGCAGAGCTTCGCCGAACGCGACGGCTTTCGCCGCGATAATATGCACGAGCGGTCCGCCCTGAACGCCCGGAAAAACGGCTTTGTCAATCGCTTTGGCGGATTCCTCGCGGCACAAAATCAAACCGCCGCGCGGACCGCGCAGAGTTTTATGCGTCGTCGTCGTCACAAATTCGCAATGCGGAACCGGCGACGGATGCAGTCCGACGGCGACGAGTCCGGCGATATGTGCGATGTCGGCGAAAAGAATCGCGCCGATTGATTTTGAAATTTCGCCGATTCTTTGAAAATCAATCGTTCGCGGATAAGCCGACGCGCCGCAAATAATCATTTTCGGTCGTTTTTCTTCGGCAATTTTTTGCAGTTCGTCGTAATCAATCCGTTCAGTTTCCTTATTAACACCGTAATCGGAAACTTCGTAATTAATCCCCGAAAAATTCATCGGATGCCCGTGCGTTAAATGTCCGCCGTGCGAAAGATTCATTCCCAGAATCTTATCGCCGTGATTTAGCGAGGCTAGAAAAACCGCCATATTCGCCTGCGCTCCCGAATGCGGCTGAACATTCGCGTGTTCCGCGCCGAAAATTTCCTTCGCGCGGTCAATCGCCAACTGCTCGACGACATCGGAAAACTCGCACCCGCCGTAATATCGTTTGCCCGGATAACCTTCGGCGTATTTGTTTGTAAAAACCGAACCCATCGCCTGCAAAACCGCTTCGGACACGAAATTCTCCGACGCGATCAATTCCAACCCGTTCGCCTGCCGATTCGTTTCATCGTTTATCGCGCCCGCGACAATCGGATCAACTTCCGCTAAATTCGTGTTAAAAAGATTGTTCATTTTTGTTATTTAATTTTAATAATTTGTAAAAACTCTTGCGGCTCAATCACTTTGAGCGGTCTGAATCTCTGCCTGAAATCTTTTGCATCGTCGGTAAAATCCGTCATCAAATCCAACAAATCTTTATCCCGGCTGATAATGTAATCGGCTTTTACGAAAGCGGCAAGATTGATATATTTTTCGTCTTTCGGGTCGCATGCGTAACTGAACAAATGCGGCACGTTTTTCGCCAAAGTCGCCTTCTTTCGCAATGTCTGCAAAAGTTTTTCGGCTCTTTCCGCAGTCAGAAGAGAAAATTTCGCCCTCAATTTCGGACGGGTTAAAACATCAGCAATTTCCCGCAAAATTTCTTCGCTGATAAATAATTCGACAGCATTGTTTTCAAAGGCTTCGAGGCAATCAACCGCCGCGCCGGGTAGTGTCCTAATAGTGTGTTGCTAGAAAAATTAATCTTTTTCTTCATCGTCTGACTCGTTTAATGAAAGCGGGTTGCTTTTGTAAGAGCGTGTGGTTTCACGATATTCACGGTGTATAAAAATAC
>JALYQJ010000301.1 GCA_030855875.1 Acidobacteriota bacterium | reverse complement strand
TCGGCAAGGCGTTGTCGGCGTAAATTTTCCATTTCACCGATAAATCTGCGTTTTGTAAATTTTCAAACTCCGAATTAAGCGGAATTTTCCAGTTCATCGTCATACTTCTGAGAAGCGGAAAATTCGATTTAAATTGTTCGTCGGCGTATTCCTGATTCAAATTGGTCAGACGGTGACGATAAAATCTGCCGCCGTCTTTGAGATTCATTTTATTTTCGACGTATTGCAGAATTTTCGTCGGCACATCGAGAAAACACGCGACATATTGAGCGAAAGCCGAGCCATTGTTTCGCGCTTGGACTATTAATTTATATTCTATTGGATTTGTAGCAATTTGATCACCCAAAGCAAACGAAGATCCTCCATTAATCTCAATCAAAAATTTCAGCGTGATATTCGGCGTTTGTTCGCGGAACATCACGTCGCGGATTTCATAATCTTCCATTGGCACGGCTTGAAAATTAAAACGCTTGTAATAACGATGATCGTTAGCTTGATGCGCCGTGTTGCTCTGCGGAATTTCAATGATGTAAGCCGTGTGATTTTCGCCAGAACTTAAATTAACCGAATGGATGACGATGCCGTCAATGCGCGGTCGAATCGCCTGAATAATCTGTTCGACCCATTCGCGCGGAAATTTCCGGCGGTCAACCGGCGTAATCCGTTCGGGCAAATGTCTTTTATTTTCAACCGAAAATTCCGAAATGCCGTAAATCAAAATTCCGCCCGCCGAATTCGCCATCGCCGAAACATCCTTTGTGATTTCCTTCTTTTTAGCGTCAACGCGGTCGAGAGCTTCGGCGGATTTATATTCGAGCGTCAGAGATTCTTCAATCTCGCTCGTAATGAAATTTTGCAGTTTCGATTCCGTCCAGTTTCGCGCCATAGATTAATCTTCCCGCAGCAAAGCGCGAAAACCCGCTTGAATAAAATGTTCGTCGGCTGTCAACGCCGATTCGATGTTTCGCTCGCTCATCACGACGAACGAGATGCAGTCAACTAAGCCCCATTCTTTGTCCGGGCGATTGCGAAAAAGCTCAAAGCCTTCAGCATAAAGTTCTGGTGTTAGAGAGATGATTGTGGTGTTCAAATCGGATTCCAAACTATCTATTATTTTAGTGGCGGATTGACGATATTTTAATTTGGAAAGCGCATTCCCGATTTCCAGAACAATTGCTTGAGTGGTGATGATTTCGATACCTTTCGTTCTTATTTGAGTCGCTAATTCACGAGCGCGCTTGTTAAATTCATCTTTGCCGACCGCTCCCGCGATTGAACAAGATGTATCGAGAAAAACCTTATTCTGAATCATCCAAAGATTTGCCTCCGTAAAGGTATTCGTCAAGATTTCTTGAAAAATCGCTCGGACCGTCTAAATTCAAGGACTCCAAATAGTTCAAAAAAGCATATGGTTCGCCCTTTCCTTTCCTCGGCATTTCAACCAGTTCCAGCTTTTTCGGTTCTGCCTTTTCGTCTTCGACAATCACTTTAACTTTCGTATTTGAAGCCAGATTAACCGGCTCGTCGGGGCGAAAAACTTCGCCGTCGTAAGTTGCGTCGAGAATCTTTTCCATCGGTTTTACCTCGAAAACATTTTACGCTTTTTCCGATAATTCAGAAAGTTTTTTCAAATAGTTCATCACCGTTGCGACAAAAGTCGAATGCGACCACGTGAGCGGCGCGACGGAAACCGGCTCGCCCGTCAACGGATTGACTTGTTCCGCCAAAACACCCGACGGCAAAGCTCTTTCGCACGTCCATTCCAGAATTTCCAGCGCACCTTTCAAATCTTTTTTCGATTTCGCAACGGCGATGCGATAATCCGCCAGCCAAAGTGTGCAGATAAACCACGGATTTCCCGTAACTTCGTGTGTGACGCGCATATAACCGTCGGATTCAAACCGCGCCACGCCGCCGATTTTTGTATTGACCCAGAGTTTTTCTTCGACGGCTCGCATCGTTTGTTTGACGGTTTTGTCGTCTGCCGAAAACGCGCCGAAATAAAAGAGCGCGAACGCAGACGATCCGACCGCCGTATCTGCCGTAAAATATTCGTCGCCGGTGAACTCTAGCGCGCGAAGAAAACGTCCGAGTTCCGCGCTGTAAAGATGTTCGCGCATTCCGGCGACGAATTCTTCGGCGGTTTTTTCGTAAGATTCGGCGCGTTCCGTTTCGCCAAAAAGCCGCGCAAAATTTGCCGCCGCGCGAAGTCCGCCGATAACGGTTGAAACCGTGAAAGTGTGAATTCCGCGCCGATCTTCCCAAAGATTCCAACTCGGTTTCGGCAAATCGAGTTCGTCGTGTCGAAAATTCACCATAAAATCGGCGCACTTAATAATCAGCGGACGATACAGGCGGCGGACGAATTCGATGTCGCGGAATT
>JALYQJ010000291.1 GCA_030855875.1 Acidobacteriota bacterium | reverse complement strand
CCGCCGTGCAGTTCGACCAGATTTAGCACAATTGCCAAACCTAAACCCAAACCGCCGTGCCGCCGTGTGCTGCTCGCGTCTTCCTGACGAAAACGTTCAAACAAAAACGGCAGAAATTTCGCTTCGATGCCTTTGCCGTTATCTTTCACCGTCAAACGGGCGTGTGAATCGTCGTTTTCCAATTTCACTTCGACTTTGCCGCCCTCAGGCGTGAATTTCACCGCGTTTGAAATCAAGTTCCAGACGATTTGCTGCAAACGCTGTTCGTCGCCGCCGATCATACACGGCTTGCATCCGAGATCAATTTCGATTTCGATTGATTTCGCATTTGCCGCCGGTCGCAGCGTATCAATCGCCGATTCAATGACCGAGGCGATTTGAACCGGACGCGGTTCGAGTTTCATCTTGCCTGTAATAATGCGCGAAACGTCGAGTAAATCTTCGATAAGCTGTGCCTGCGATTTGGCGTTGCGATAAATCGTTTCGTTGGCGCGTTCGGCGATTTCCCCGGTCGCTTTGCCGGATTTGAGCATTTCCGACCAGCCCAGAATCGCGTTTAGAGGCGTTCGTAATTCGTGCGAAACCGTCGCCAGAAATTCGTCCTTCAGACGATTGGCGGCTTCGGCTTGCAGTCTGGCTTGCCGCACTTCTTCGATGTCGGTATTCGTGCCGAACCAGCGCACGATATTTCCCTGCTCGTCCCGAATCGGCAGTGCGCGCGATAAAAACCAGCGAAACTCGCCCGTTTTCGAGCGCAGCGGAAAAGTGTCTTCCCAAATTTCGCCTGACGCGAGATGCTGTTTAAATTTTTCGGTAACGCGCCCGACTTCTTGCGGGTCATGAACCGACTGCCAGCCCCAGCCCTGCATTTCTTCGAGCGTCGTGCCGGTGTATTCAAACCAGCGTTCGTTATACCAGAAAATATATCCGCTTTCATCAGTCATCCACGCCAGTTGTGAAATATTATCGGCGAGATTGCGGAATTTTTCTTCGGATTCACGTAAATTTTCCTCGGCGCAGGCGCGTTGAATGCGTGTCCAGACGCGCGTCATCAGTTCGCCCAACAGTTCGATTTCGTCCGCGCGCCACTCGTAAGGCTCCGGGCGATAAAAGCCGAGAACAAATTTCAAAAGACCGTCGCTGACAAACGGCGTATTGACGAACGAACCGATTTTGAGCAATCCGAATTTCGCCGCGTTTTCGGCGGTGCGCGAATCCGTTGCGACATCTTTGATGATGATGGGTTTGTCCGCAATCAGCGATTGGCGAAATTCTTCGGAAACTAACTCGGACAATTGATAATTTCCGGCTAAATCAACCGCGTTATCGTCTCTGCGCCAGCAGTAATCAACAATCGCCGTATTCGCCGCCGTGTCAACTTCGGCGAAAAGACAATTTGAAGCTCCAAAGTATTTACCGATTTTGCCGGTCATCGCCCGCGTAATATCAATGGAGCTGGTCAATCCGGTTAAGTCCTGACTGATTTCGGCTAAAAAGGCGAAATTTGTTTCCGCCCGCTTTCTTTCGGTGATGTCACGAAACGTCCAAACCCAGCCGAGCCGCGTTTCGCCGCTCAAAATCGGTGCGCCGAAGCGTTCGTAAACGCGCCCGTCCTTCATTGCAACTTCTTCACGGACTTTATCATCAGGCTGCCCATAAACATTGCCGACCCGTTCGAGAAACGCCGCCGGATTCGTCGTCTGATGCGCCGCCCATTCAAGTGCGCTTTCGTCCGACTGCGATTCGACGACTTCCGCCGGAAAATTCCAGATGTCGAGAAATTGTCGGTTGAAGTGAAGCATTTTGCCTTCGGGCGAAACGATCATAATCCCGTCAAGCACGCTTTCGGTTAAGGCTTCGAGCAGCGTTTTTTGGTGTTTCACGCTTTCTTCAGCTTGTTTGCGCTCGGTGATGTCAAAGACCGATCCGATGTAGCCCAAAAACTCGCCGGTTTTTCCGAAACGCGGCTGTGCCGAATCTATCGCCCAACAATATTCGCCGTCCTTTCTCCGCAGACGATATTCGATGTTGAAGACTTCACGGTTTTCGTTGGCGGCGATAAAAATATCGTGCGCTAATTGCTGATCGTCCGGGTGGATCGAGTCAATCCAACCGAAACCCAAGCCCGTTTCCGGCGTTTGTCCGGTAAATTCATACCAACTTTGGCTCAGATAGGTGCAGGTTCCGTCCGCTTCCGTGACCCAGATCATCACGGGCGCGTGGTCAGCCATATTGCGAAAACGCGCTTCACTTTCGCGCAGAACTTCTTCCGTTTGTTTGCGCTCGGTGATGTCTTGAATCACGGTCAACGCGCACGGTTCGCCGCCGAGTTCGAGCAGTTCGGCAGACAGCAATCCAACAATTTTCCTGCCGTTTCTCATTTGAAAACTAAATTCCCGATTGCGAATTTGTCCTTCGTGTATAACGGATGCCAATTCGGTTTCGCGGTCGCCCGATCTTTCCCACAGACCGAGTTCAAAGGTTGCTTGTCCAATCGCTTCTTCGCGGCTGTAGCCGGTCAGGTCAACGAATGTTTCGTTGACCTCGAGCAGTTTTCCGGTTTTGAGCGAGGTGATCGTAACGGCAAGCGGACTGGAATTAAAGGCTTTCGAGAAACGCTCTTCGGATTCGCGCAGAGCCTTTTCGCTTCGCAGTTTTTCGACCGCGAGCCAGGCGCGTTCGGCAACGGTTTCAAGTAAATTTATTTCCGCGCCGCTCCAATCGCGCGGTTCATTATCGCTCACCCACAACGACGCGACCCACTGATTTTCGCGCAGCAGAGGCACGGCGACGTAAGCGCGTTCGCCGACCGGCGCGTAAGTCTGTTCGTATAACGCGGCTGTCCGCAAATCCGTCTTTGAATCGCGGTTGACGACTGTTTTTCCGGCTTGAATTTCGGCTGATGTGGTTGAACTGTATGCGGAAATTCGATGAACGCCCGCGACCGATTCGACTCCGCGGCAATAATCGCGGTGAACCGTTTCGCGGTCATTTTCAATGTCAATTTCATTAAATAAACATCGCCGGACTTGCAGATGCTCGCCGACGGCGGCGGCGAGAGCGAAGAGCAAATCCTCGACTTTTTTCGCGCAGCGAATTTTTTCGGCGATTTCAAAAAGAAATTTTTGGTCGGCTTCGGTTTGTTTGCGAATTGTGAAAAATTCCGTTTTGGGAAAGTCCAATTCAACTGATGCGGCGGCGAGTTTTATTTTTTCAACGGGTGCGCCGAATATCCGTTCACGCGATTTGAGCGCGATCCGAACGGCGGTTTTCAGATTTTCCGACCACGTTTCTTCTGCGCCGAGCGGCGTATTCGCCCAATCAAACGCCCGGATATTCTGATCCGTCTCGCCGCCCGCAAATATTTCCGCGTTCGCGTCATTATCGCTTTTAGCTGAATTTCCCATTAACAATTTCTCTTTATTTATAAAACTATTTATAAAACTATTTATAAAAGACTGTCGGCAAACTCCGAATTTTATAATACACTTTCAAATTGTAAACAATCAAAACCTTATTTGAACGTCTGTTTCAAGCAACAATTCTACTGTGTGAAAATTTGACGAAATCGTATTTAGTTGAAGCCTGTGCGTTAACCGGAAGCTAATAAAAACGCAACTAACCGGAGCGAGAGTCATTCCTGCCTCTCGCTCCGGTCTTAAGTTTTACCTAATATTTTGTCGGACTGCTTATTTCAAAATCTTTTCAGACCCGTAATTACGTCATAAACCTTTAATAAAAAGTATGAAGATCATTTTTGCTTCTCGAATTAGAGTGCGACCGAATTCATACAATATCGCAAGCCGGTCGGCTTTGGTCCATCGTCAAAAACGTGACCCAGGTGAGAACCACAACGACTGCACAAAACTTCGGTGCGCGACGAGCCGAAACTATTATCGGTTTCTTCGGTGACGTTTACGGCGGCAATCGGCTGGAAAAAACTAGCCCAGCCCGTGCCGGAATCGAACTTTGCGTCGGATCTGAATAATTTCAAACCGCACGCCGCGCAATTATAAGTGCCGTGTTCGTGATTGTCGGTGTATTCGCCGGTAAAAGCCCGCTCGGTTCCCTTTTCGCGCAGCACGTAAAATTGTTGGGCGGTTAATTGTTTGCGCCATTCTTGTTCGGTTTTGACGATTTTCTCTCCTTTATATTCGTCATTTTTTGCGCCGTCGGTTTTTGCCGCCATTTCATCGGGGACGAGAGGCGTTAAGGAATCTTTGTCGCTCGCCGCTTTCTTTTCTGTCTTTTCTGTATTGTTAATTGCCGATTTGTCGCTTTGTTCGGATTTAGCAGAGCGCGTCTGCCCGATAACTACAAGAATCGCCGCGACCGCTAAGACAAATGTCAACGCCAGGATAATTTTGTATTTCATAATATCTCCAGTATGCAGGTTAGTAATACCGAAAAGGACTTTTATTATTCCCGTGCGGCTTTTGCTCGTCGCTAAACTACTCGTCCGATTTTTAATTTTCCGATTTGTGCCGTGATCCGCGATTGATTTCAAAATCGAAAACGTCAGGGCGCGAGTAATGACCCGAAACATCGAGCGTCATTTTCTCTTTGTCAATCAATCTAAAATCCAGTTCGGCTGTTATTATTTTTTCTTCATCGAACACGGGTTCGACGACAAAACTGCCGTCGGGCGCGATGACGCAGCTTCCGCCGCGCAAAAGAAATTTTTCGGGCGACGTTTTCAAATTTGTTTCCGCCGCAAATTCTGCCGGCAAATCTCCGGCTGTCATCAACAAACCCGCCGCGAGAACAAAACATCTGCCTTCGAGAGCGTAATGACGGCTCGCAATTTGGTGCGTTTCGTGAACCGTCGGGAAAACCGCGATGTGAACGTCTTCGCCGGAATTGTGCATTGCCTGTCGCGCAAGCGGCATCCAATGTTCCCAGCAAATAAGCCCGCCGACGCGCCCGAAATCCGTTTCGACCGCTGTCAGTCCCGCGCCGTCGCCTTGCCCCCAAACAAGTCTTTCAGTGTAAGTCGGCACTAATTTTCTGTGGTGATTGACAAGCCTTCCGTCCGCGCCGAAAGTGAGCAAACTGTTATAAAGCGTGCCGTTGCCCATGCCTTTTTCGACTCGCTCATTGATTCCGATTGTCAAAACAATCTTGTGTTTGGCGGCAATTTCGCCGAACATTTTCGTTTCCCTGCCCGGAACAACGATGCTGTTTTGCCGCATCCGGGCGAAAACTTCTTTCGTCGGCTCGTGATTCCAAAGTGCCGCGTTCGGACAACAATCGAGCCAAGCCGGATAACCCGCCAGCCACGTTTCGCCAAAGGTGATGAGTTTCGCGCCTTTGCTTGCCGCCTGCCCGATCAAGCTGACGGCTTTGGCAAGACTCGCTTCGAGATTCATAAAAACCGGACTTGCCTGAACAATTGCAACGGTTAATTTATTGGACATTTTGGCTTTCAATTTCCTTGCCTTCGCGCCGCGCCTGCGCCCACGTTACCGGAAAGCGTCGAATTTCGCCGCTTTGTCCGGCGTTTTCCAATATTTCGAGCGCGGCGAGAATTATTCGCCGCTGCAATTGTTTGTGATGCGGCACTCCGAAATGATGTCCCATCATAAACGGCAAAAACATTGCCCGCGGCGGTTTGACGTGTTCCGTGACATCAAGCGCGACGCTGATTGAAACGGTTGGAATTCCTCTTTTTTCGACGGCGCGCTGAACCAGCGCGATGCTCTGATGGCAAATCGGTCACGCCGGAGCGAGCAAACAAGCGTCCGGTTTTTCCGCTACGACTGCATCGGCGATGTTTTCGGCGAGCGTCTGCTCCAGCATTTCGGGATTCATATTGTAGCCGATGAATGTGTAGAAATTTTCCGTCAGCCCGCCGATAATTTTTTCCTCTGCCAATTCCTGCAATCGCTCAATCGGGAAAATGACGTTCAAATCGCGCTTTGCGCCGACGGTCGGATATTTGAGCTGGTGAATTTCCAAATCCTCAACTTTTGAATCGGACGGAACGCGGCGAAACGAATAATCGCCGATTGGATGAACCGTATCGAACGGCATCGAATCTTTCGGCTGAACTCCGGCGGTGCTGATGAAACTGAGGCGCGATTCACTCAAAGGCTTTTTCAATTTCGACGGCGGAATAAAATCGCTTTTCGTAATCATCGAACCCGGATAGCGTTCGTTGACCGTCGCCCATAAACCCGGACGCAGTTGCGCCGAATCGTTTTCGTTAGAGTTCTCCATCGTGAATCCATTCTCCCGAACGCCGGACAAAATAAAAATGCAAATGAAAGAAAAGATGCGCCAGCGTTGCCGCATCTTTCGAGTTTATTGTTTCCAAAACATATTCGCGGTCGGTTTCCGGCACGTCGAGCAGCAGTTTCAAGGCTTCGATCCAAGCCTTGTCAATTTCCTTCGCACCCGCCGATTCGCTGCCGTCGCCGAAATGCAGACGCACGTAGCGAATCAATTTTTCGGTGTCGCCGTCCGATACCGCTTGTTTAAGATATTGAAGCGACATACTTTTTCAAAATACAATTGTGAACCGGGAAACGGTATTTAACAAGTTCGTATAAATTAGTTTTATTGAAAGAAAGCACGTTTTAGTTTTCAGCATTGTAAGCGTCGAGCCGCGCGGCGTAATCCTTCGGCAATTCGTTTCCGAAATAGCGGACAACACCTTTTTTATCGAGAAAAACGACGGTCGGCGTTCCGACGACTTTATAGTTTTTGGCGATTTGCGTGTCGGCATCGCGCACGACATCGTATTTTATTCCGAAATCCTTAATTCCTTCGTTGACTCTGGCTGCGCCTTCGCCGATGTTGATGCCGAGAATACCGACACCTTTTGGTTGATATTCCGCTGCTAATTGATTAATGTGCGGTGCTTCTTCCTTGCACGACGGACACCACGCCGTCCAGAAAACCAGCACCGCCGGTTTTCCCGCGAAATCATCGAGCGAAACTTTCGTGCCGTCGAGTTTTGCGAGTTCAAATTCCGGGGCGAGACTTCCGATTTTTGCTTCGCGCACCGGAATAATTTGATTATTAGAAGCGGCGGCGGTCGAACCGCCCGACGTTTTAGCCGCATTATTACAAGCCGTTAGCCCGCCCATAAAAACGATTGCCGAAAATATTAATAACGAAGTTTTTGATAATGACATAAAGTTTCCCTTCAAAATATTTTATTTCTTATGCAGAAACACGCACGAAGTAAGTATGTCTTGAGATTACTGCGCCCTTACTTCGTGCGGGCTTCTGCATTCAACTGCGTAATTTCTATTATAAAAATCTTTCACCCGCTTGAACGAAAAGATATTGCGCGACGATAATCATCAACACGCCGAAGATTGTTTTCACGCGCTGCATCCACGCGCCGGAACGCGGCAGAACGCTGAGAAGTCCGCTGAACGCGCCGAGCAGAATCATCAAAGTTCCCATTCCGAACGCGAATACGAACAAGACCGTGACACCGAAAAGTAAATTTCCCTGCGCTCCGACATATGCGAGCGTCGCGCCGAGCGCGGGCGCGGTGCAGGGTCCGACGATTAAGCCCGACGACGCGCCGACGAGCAACGCCGAAACGTAGCCTTTGCCTTTTTTCTGCGGATTCCAACTGCTCAAAAACTGCGGAGCTTGCAGCGAAAAAACGTCGAACATCGAAAGTGCGAGCAGCAAAACGACATTGCCCATTAAAATATACGTCCACGGATTTGCCGCCCAACTGCCGAACAAAGTTCCGGTCAGCGCAGCAATCGCGCCGAGCGCGGCATAAACGAGGCTCATCCCGACGACGAAAAATAGCGAAAGCGTTAATCCGCGCGAACTGAAAGCCGTTCGATTTTCACCCTGTTCGGAAGCGGCAATTTGCCCGCCGATAAATCCTAACTGCAGCGGAATCACCGGATAAACGCACGGCGTAAAACTGACGAGCAGACCGGCGACGAAAGCGAGCGGATAAGTCAGCAGCGAATTCGCGCTCAAATATGTCTGCATTTGTTCGGCAAAAGTTTCCATTTTAATATTTATTCAAGATTCAAGATTCAAGATTCAAGGTTCAAGGTTCAAGATTCAATCGTTTCTTAAATCTTGAACCTTGAACCTTGAACCTAAAACCTTGAACCCATTTTTATTTCAGTGCTTTGTCGAAAGCGTTGACGTAAATATTGCGGTCGGGATTGTGCGTGGTTTTGAAAACTTCGCGCTTGTTTTTGAATACGCCGACGGTCGAAGTGCTTTTTTTGTTGGCTTCAAAAAAACTGCTCAAACCGAGCGATTTCGCCGTTGCCTGCGCCTGCGCGGTCGTTTCTTCATTGGTTACGTCAAGAACGACAAGTTTAAATTTGCCGCTGTAACTTTGCTGCATCAAATCCTGAATAATCGGCTCGACCTGTTTGCACGCGCTGCACCAATCGGCGCGAATCAGCGCGACGGTCGGTTTCGCCTTTGAACTTCCCTTTTTCATCATCGTATCCTGCGCCGAAGCCGTGAAAGCGAAAGCCATCAACAGAAGCGCGGAGCCGAATAACATCGTTTTCAAATTTTTCATATTTTTCATATTTTTACAGTTCTCCCTAAATTATTTATTTTTCACAGAGTTTTTTTCCACGGAAGCGGAAATCACTCCGTTCACCTGACAAGATGAAAAATTGAGTTGTAAATATTCCCGATCTGCGAAAAAATATTTTCACTTTCAGCGGGAATAAAATGACGGCGGGCGCGACATTATTATCGTGTCGGACGCGGTTTTTTATATTTATAACGGTTAATATGTTCGGTGTCGGCAAAGAGCAGGAAAAAGAATGGGCGGCGTTTGAAGCGGAGGCTTTGCCGTTGATGGCGGACGTTTTTCGCGTTGCGAATTATCTCGCCCGTGACCGCGAAACTGCCGAAGATTTAACGCAGGAAACTTTCGCCGAGGCTTTGAAATCTTTTCACCGCTACACGCCCGACACCAATTGCCGCGCGTGGCTCGTCACGATTTTGTATCACTTAAACAGCAAACGGCGGTATAAACTCGGTCAATTAAAACTCGTCGAAGACGTTGAAGAACAAATCGCCCAAACCATCGCTTTCGTGCCGCCGATTCCGCAGCATTTGAAGGACGAGGAAATTTTAGCGGCACTCAAAAAGATTCCGCGTCAGTTCAGCGATGTCGTGGTTTTGTCGGATGTCGAAGAATTTTCCTACAAGGAAATTGCAGAGTTTACGGGTGTCCCGATTGGAACGGTGATGTCGCGGCTGCATCGCGGTCGCAAACTTTTGCGGCAGGAATTGATTCATTACGCCGGAAATTTCGGCATCGCCGCCGAAGGCTGAAAGTAGAAACAAGTGGAATCAAGTGGAAACAAATAGAAATATGCGTTGTCAGGAATTTAGAGAAATGATGAATTCATACATCAGCGACGAATTGCTGGTGGAAACGAATCACGAGGTTTTGCGGCATCTGGAAAATTGCGCCGCCTGCCGCGGCGAGATTGCCGCGCATCGTGAACTGCGCGTGCGGGTTCGCTCGGCAGTCAAAAATTCACCGGAAATGCAAATCAATCAGGTTTTTGCTTCTCGACTCCGGGCAAATTTACTCAAAACGGCTTTGCAACCGACCGTTTGGGAACAATTTAGATACGGCAAATTTATCAATCTCAGAGTTTTGTCGCTTGCGGCGGCTTCGCTTTTGATTGCTGCGGTGTTCGGCGCGGTTTGGCTTAATCGTTCGCCTTTGCCAAATGAAATCACGCTCGCGGAAACCAATCAATCGAATCGAGAAACCGCAATTCCGCAGCCCGCCGAATCGCCGCTCGTGCAAGCCGTCCAGGCTGCGTGGCGCGAAATCGCGCAGACGGCAATCGGCGACCACGAAAACTGCGCTCTCGATCATCGGCTCGAAGAAGAACCGATAACTTTAACCGCAGCCGCAGCGAAATTCGGACGTTTCAACAAAGATTTAGATAAAGCCGTGATCGCCGCCGTCAGTAAATTTCCGGCGAAAAAGCCCGCTGACAAAATAGAATTTCTCGAAGCGCATTCGTGCGCTTTTCAAGGCAGACGTTTCGCGCACGTCGTGTTAAAGTATCGAAATCGAGTCGTTTCGGTTCTCGTGACCGACACGGATTTGCCCGACAAAACCGGCGAAACAATCGCCGTTCAATCTGACGGCGATCGGATGCAGACGGCAAGTTTTAGTGCCGCGCATCACGCCGTTTTCGTTGTTTCGGATTTAACCGAAGCGGAAAATTCAGCGATTGCCCGAATCATTTCGCCGTCCGTTCTTCGGCATATCGAGCAAGCCGCAGCATAATTTCGCTAAAAACTGTGTTATCAACAAATCAAAAACGCTATGACAAAACAATTAGAAAAAAAACATCCGCTTGCCGTTCGTTGGCTGCATTGGATAAGTTTTCCGCTTTTGACGATGATGATTTGGAGCGGCATTTTGATTTATTGGGCGAACGCTATTTATGGAATCAAAATTTTCGGCTACGAACTTTTCCACTTTTTTCCCGCTTGGTTTTATGAGATTTCCAAAATAGATTACTGGGGTTACAAAATACCTGATTATTTGCCTGCTTGGTCTTATGAATGGACGAACATTCCGTTTCGTCTCGCCGAAGGTCTGCAACTGCATTTTTTCTTTATGTGGTTCTTTACCGTCAACGGCGTGATTTATGTTTTATATCTGATTTTTTCTGGCGAATGGCGTTCGATTTTGTTCGTTCCCGGCTCGTTCAAACGCGCCGCTCTGGTTACGCTTCACGATTTACATATCGTTAAAAAACTTCCGCCGCAGGGAAAATACAACGACGCGCAGCGCATCGCTTATACGGGCGTGATTTTGCTCGGCGCGGTTTCGGTCATCACGGGTTTGGCGATTTATAAACCTTTGCAGTTATCGTGGCTGACGTGGATTTTAGGCGGTTACGAATGGGCGCGCTGGCAGCATTTCTGGCTGATGATTCTGTTCGTTTTGTTTTTCGTCGTTCACGTCGTGCAGGTCGCGCTCGCCGGTTGGGGCAATTTTCGCTCGATGGTGACGGGTTATGAAACGGTTGACGCGGAAACGAAAATTCCCGAATCTGCGCTGAATGAAAATGAAGGAGCGACAATATGAACGAGCAGGAAAAGAAATCTTCCGGCATCGAGTCCGAAGTTTTAGTCGAGAAAGTTCGGGAAATCGAATCGGCAAAACCATTTGATAAAATCGAAGAAAAAGAAAACACAGCGCGCATTTTGAATGAAAAAAGAAAGTTATCCGTGCCTATGAGTGATAAAGAAGCCCAAAAATTGATGGGCAAGCATTCGCGCCGTTCATTTCCCTTTGTCGGGGCGGCAGCAATCGCGGGTTATTTAGGTTATAGATATTTACCCTTACCGGATAAAGAAGAAATTTTCAAACGGGCGTTCAGATTTAATGAAAACGTCAGTCAATTGACTTTTGAACATACCGACCTCGCGCCCGAATTTCCGCGTGAACTCGCTGGTGCGCGAGCCAACGGCGACATCGGTTTGGGCGAAGATTTCGACGCGGAGGATTGGGATTTGCAGGTTGTCGGCGCGGCGAACGCGGAAAGTTATCCGCAGTTTTTCCCGGACATCGCTTTCGGCGGCGAAGATAACGCCCCGCGAAAAATGGACGAGCCGCCCGCGCCGAATGTTCCCGTCGCCGGACTGTTAATCAGTTTGGATGAAATCAAAGCCCTGCCGCGCGTCGAGATGACGACCGAGCTAAAATGTATCGAAGGCTGGAGCATAATTTGTAATTGGACGGGCGCGAGATTTTCCGATTTTGCCGCCAAATTCGCGCCGCCCGCGAACACTAAATACGTATCCTTAGTGACACCCGACCGAGGTTATTACGTCGGTTGGGATATGCCGAGCATTCTGCATCCGCAAACTCTGCTGGCATACCAAATGAACGGTGCGCCTTTAACCTCGATTCACGGTGCGCCGCTTCGACTGGTCACGACGACAAAATACGGCATCAAGCAAATCAAACGCATCGGTCGCATTGAATACACCAACGAACGTCCCGCTGATTATTGGGCGGAGCGCGGTTACGATTGGTATTCGGGACACTAATTCTTAGTCAAAATAATCTTGCCCGTCAATTTTAATTTTTTAACGATTCTCAACGGATGTTTTGACAATTGCCGATTGTCGCGGGTCAAATTGCGGATTGAGTTCAAGCGCACGTTTAAAATAATCGCGTGCCGTCATTTCGTCGCCGCTTGCGCGGGCAATCATTCCGGCGTGATAAAACAATTTCGCGTCTTGTGTTCCCAATCGTAAAGCATCTTTTATCGCCATCTGCGCTTCGTTTAATTTGCCGGCTTTTAATGCAGTCCAAGCCAGCGCGTCCGCGCCGTAAATATCGCGCCGCGCTTCGTATTCTTTCGCCGCGAGATTGAATGCTTCCTCTGGTTTCAAATCATGATCGGCGTAGAAAAGCGCAAGCTGACGATTGTAAAGGGTGCCGTTCAATTCGCTCAATCTTCCGATTTGTTCAACTAATTCGTATTGCTTTTTTGCGTCCTCTCCGCGTCCCGCGAGTTCGTACAAATCGCCGAGCGCGGCGACAAACTGCGGGTCGGGCAATCGTTTGACCACTTTTTCGTATTGTTCGATTGCGCCCGCTAAATTATTTTGCGCGGCGCGGACTTTTCCCGTCGAAGCGACGGCGCGGTAATAATCGGGGAAAGTCGTGATCGAATCGCGGTAATGTTTTTCAGCCGCTTCATAATCGCCGACCGAAAAGGCGGTTTCGCCCAATTGCCAGCGTAGCCACGCAACGGTTTCACGCGGCGGCGCGGACAAGTTGAGCGCGAGTGTCAGCGCGGTGGCAAAATGTTTTTGCGCTTTTTCGTTGCCGCCGCGAATCTGCGCGAGTCTGGCTTGTCTGATTTCGCTGTTGTAGCTGATGCCGCCGTCAATTTGCGCCATTTTTTGATAAGCGGCGGCGGCTCGGTCGTATTCGCCGAGTTCGAGCAAAGCATCGCCTAACATCGCTTGCGGATAACTTTTCCCAGGTTCGAGTTCAATTAATCGAACGGCGTGGTCGCGGGCGGCGGCAAATTCGTGCGCGGCAAATTCAGCCCCGATGAGCGCGGCAAGTCCGCCTGCATTTCTCATTTCCGGCACTGATTCGAGCGAAGCGCGGGCGGCGCGAAAAGCCAAATCCAGATAAGCGACGTCGCCCGTTTCTCGCAAATGCTGTAAATAAAAACCGGCAAGTTTACTGTTTGCGCTGAAATCTTCTGGGTCGCTTTTGACGCGCTCTTCAAGAAAGCGGATAGTTTGTTCCGTCGCTTTATCGCCCGAAACAATCGGCGCGGCTGGCGGAACTGACATTGCAGATTTGTTTTGAACGGGTTCGCTTCCGCCGCACGCGCTCATTGACAGCGCGGCACACGCCGCCAATAACGCAAACGAATAGAATCTGATTTTTAGTCTTTTCATAGTCGCAAAAAAT
The DNA here is from genome assembly GCA_030855875.1 of Acidobacteriota bacterium. Taxonomy (GTDB): domain Bacteria; phylum Acidobacteriota; class Blastocatellia; order Pyrinomonadales; family Pyrinomonadaceae; genus SXVE01. The sequence goes on along the minus strand of JALYQJ010000291.1, from coordinate 2,330 downwards.
TAGGAACAAGGGAAGAGATGAAAAATTTTCAGACATATTCATCAATTCGCCTCATTCCTTATTAAAAGAATGCCTTGCGCCCAAAGCTGATAATTTTCGGCGCAAGGTGCGGGCAAGAAAGTTACAAGCGAAGTCTGGTGTCGCGGCTGTTTATGCCGTTCGGATTAGGCATAATCTGCGGCGCGACGAACGGAAACGTGTTGCCGAACTCGAACTCGTTGCCGTCAACAAAATCGCCCAAGGGCTGATCATTATTAATCAGCGTAAAAGTCGCGTCAGCCACGTCGTCCTGAAGCCTGCGCCCGCCCATATTGGCGGGACCGCCGCTGGCGTTATTGCCGCCGCCCGGTCCGTTGTTCGGCACCCGCAAATCGAGCCGCAAAATATCGCCGCGCACTTGAATCATACTCAAAAGCCTTTGAATATTCGTGTCGTTTGTGCCGAAATTACGCAGCGATTGAATGATGTCCGCCCGGAATTTGCCGTTGGCATCGTCCTGCGTCGTCGCGCCGTTATATTCGTCTTTACGCGGCGCCGGAATCAAACCGTTGTTCACCAGCGGAAGCCCTTCGCGGTCGACGGTTACAAAACTGCCTGAACCTCTGACCTGACCGTCCATTCCAACGGTTTGAGTCATCTGACGCTGCGTTACTCCGTTCAAGCCGAGTTCGTTGCCGCCGCCGCGTATCAACGACACCGGGACATCCAGAGCAATCGTGAGTGTGTTGAACCCGGAGTAAGTATCACGACCGGCGCCCTGATTCAGTCCTCGATTGCGCGCTTGACCGGGAAGTTGACCGGCAGTTTGGTTGTCCGCATTAGGGTCTGAACCGTCAGGCGCGTTAAACCCGGCACGATTAGCAAAGACCGCGCGGTTCGGATTGCCCGGATTGCGAATCGAGGACAAAACGAATCGGTTGGCGGCGGTATTGTCGAGGAAAAACGGGTCGTCCGTGATGCCTGCGAAAAATCTGATGTTGTTGAACGAATCGGTCGTTACATTCAATGCGGGCGGTTCGATGTCATTGGTGTCCGCGCCCTGAGTCGGAATATTCGTCGGCGCGTTGAACGGTCGTTCTCTGGGAAAGGCAGCCCGTGTTTCTATCGGGGGATTCGCAACCGAAGGTTGAATAGTGGCGATTTGCGGTGCGATTTCACGCCCGACCCCGCGCGTGAAACTGACATCAAAGTATATGTCCGGCTGCGCGTCGCCGTTATTTTCAATCTCGAATCGGTATCTGAGATTATGGTCGAAAATGGCTTGACCGATAATTTCCGACGAAATTAAAAACGGGTTGATGGTCATAATCATCACAACCCGGCTGTTATCGTTCGGATTGAGAAAAAGATACATATCGTTGATGTCCGAAGCGTGATCGTGGGCTAATTGCGGTCCGTCAATATGGTCGGACGCCGTTACCGGCACGGTCAGATGGATCGTAAATATCGCCAGCATAATAAAGGTGGCAAGCATTTTTTTCGCATTTTTTTTCATTTTTTCTCCTTCTAATTATTCTTTTTCATTTCCTTCATTTCTTTCATTTCTTTCATTGTCTTACCGTCAGGCATTACTTCCCTGTCCGCGTCGCCCTGCATACCGTTCGACACCTGGAACAAAAAGCCCTTCATATATTCGGGGTGTTTCATTTCCTTGATGGCTTCGGCATACATTTTTCGCGCGTCTTTTGCGCTGCGTTTGCCGGTGGCGATTTCATTGGCGAGATTGAGCGCGAGAAAATTTGCTTCTTCCTTGTCGCAGCGAGCCGCGATTTCGCCTCTCGTGCGCTCGACAATGACGCTGCCGTCGTATTCGGCGAGGTCATCGTATTTGTCAATCGGAACTTGATAGCTGATGGTTTGTTTCAGCATATCGGGATGCGGTTTCGGAAAATTATGCGGTATTTCCTCGTTGATCAGTTCGGTTCGTTTCCACGGACCGTTGTTATGCCAGACGAGCCGCTGAGCTGTCGCTTCCTGCGGCATTCCGTATTTGCCCATCACGGTTCTGGCGACTTCCTGCGGTGTAGCTTTCCAATTTGAAATGATTTTCTCGACCATCTCTTTGTCAACCATCATTCCGCTCATCATTTTCTTATCGTCCATTCGGCGCATATCCTGGCTCGAAACGAGTCCGCCGAACGTCAAAACTGCTAAAGCAAACACTAATGTAAATCCTAAAAATTTCTTCATTTTTTACCTCCCTTGTTTGTTTGTCGGCGTCTGAAAAACTTTTCACGCGCCGGTTTATTTTCCCCTGATTATTTGAGCGCGAGCGACCTCGCTTGCGATCAACCCCAAATGTATTCAGTCTTCATCAAACTTTTACTGCC
>JALYQJ010000290.1 GCA_030855875.1 Acidobacteriota bacterium | reverse complement strand
CAAGAAAGCTATTTGTGAGCCGAATGGAGAATTAACCAAAGAAATGATCGAGCAAAGAGTATGCGATTATTTCAACTCGGAACAATTGCCGCGACTATCCAACAATGTCGCCTGATTTTACACTAGGAAAGCCTCTCTAACCAATCAACCCTAAAAAAATCAACTGGAGCAACTATGAATTTAACACAAACACAGCAGGATGCTAAACAAGGCTATTTGAACAGACAAGCAGAACAAATGCTTGCTCTCTATCAAAATGCGGATAAAACAGAGCAAAACGCGATTATTAAGCAAATAGATTCGTTTCTGTCTGTTATTTCCAAAGATGAAAAACTCTTTTGGCTAAAGTTTAGGCGCAAGCTAGAAACACTTAATGAGAAAGCTGTTTTATTTTCACTTGGAAACATTTATTTAACAGTCGGTGCGCGAGAAGAATTGGAAGAATCGAATCAAACGGCAAACGAATTTTTAGCTCGACATCAAAAAGGCGATTACGGTTTGATTTGCGAAGATGACAGACGAGAAAACGAGTTATCAGTTAAAGAAGGTTTTAGAATTCTTTCAAGCTACAAAACAAATTCAGACGTTAAAATTTGGGTAATTACGGAGGCGGATAGGGAATCTACAAACTGCTTTTACCTGAAGAATATTAAACGGTAATATAATCAAAAGTTTTTTTAAGAGTCAGAAATAAATTCTGTAAATATGGTTGAAAGCGCAACTATAAGCGCAACTTTTAATTCTTAAATTAAACTTACACGAGTGCTAAATTACAGAAGCGGTGAATTTCGTAATAAAAATAAGGGGTAAATGTATGCCGAAGGTCGGACTCGAACCGACATATCCTTGCGAACGCCAGATTTTGAGTCTGGTGCGTATACCAATTTCGCCACTCCGGCGTGAATTTAGAATGATAAAACTCTTAAGCGGTATCGTCAAGAGCGATTCGACAAATTCATTTACCGGCAGCGGCTTCTAAAAACTCTGCGGAAATAAAAAACTTATTGCAATAATCTCTTACCGTATGCTAAATTTTGTTGGCTGTAGAGTTGCCTTTTAACTTGACTTTCGCATTCCGACTTTTCAGATCTCCAACTGCTGAATTTTTCTTTTTTCTCAATATAAATATGTTCGATGACCAAGCAAACGAGAAAAATCTTCTGCTAATTGATAATAATTTGACCCGGCAAAAACTTTTGGCGAATTATTTCGGTGCAAAATATAACTGCGACGAAGCTGATTCTATGAATTCGGCTATGGAAAAAATTCGGCAGAAAGAATATTCGGTGGTTCTTTCGTCGGTTGCTCTGCCCGAATTTAACGGGCTTGAATTGGTTCCGCATTTGCAAAAACACTCGCCGCGAACGGAGGTGGTGATTATGAGCGAAAACGATTCTGCCGGAAATACGGTCAGAGCTTTTCGTGCCGGCGCGTTCGAGGTTATTCAAAAGCCTTTTGAGATAAAAAAGATTGACGCGGCAATCGAAAAAGCGTTCGGGCAATACGAGTTGAAATGCTTGAAAGATAATTACCAGTCTCATTTAGAAAAACTCGTTTCCGAAAGAACCGCCGAACTCGACAAGGCTCTCGAAGAAGTCGAAACTTCATATCGCAGCACCTTAAAAGCACTCGTGCAGGCACTCGAAGCACGCGATTATGAAACGCACGGACATTCCGAAAGAGTCGTCACATTCAGTTTGCGGCTTGGTTACGAACTCGGTTTGGACAAAGCGGCATTACGCGATTTGGAACTCGGCGCACTAATGCACGACATCGGAAAAATCGGCGTTCCCGATGCTGTTTTGCGAAAACCCGCCAAATTAAACGAAGAAGAATGGGAACAGATGAGACTTCACCCACTTCACGGGCAAAAGATTCTGCGAAATATCGCTTTTTTAGAAGGCGCGACGCGCATTGTCGCCCAACATCACGAGAAATGGGACGGCACAGGCTATCCTTTCGGTCTGCGCGGCGAAGATATTGACATCGGCGCGAGAATTTTTTCGGTTGCGGACACTTACGACGCGATCATAAGCGACAGGGTTTACCGCAAAGGTCGTCCTTATCAGGAAGCTCTCGAAGAACTGGAGAAGTTTGCCGGAACGCAGTTCGACCCGCTGATTGTCGAGGCATTTAAAGTCATTCCGAAAGAAGATTGGGAAATTCTGCGCGAGCGGTCGCTGGCGGAAAAAGAAGCGAATTTTTCATTTCAAGCCGTCGTCGCCGAGTTGGTTTATTCACGAAAACCTTTAGAAATGGTGCATTAAAAACTCAGGATTATTTATCAACAAAAATTGACGAAATCGGCGAGTCGCCGTTTGTTCCGAAAGATTTAACGATAACGTCTCCGTCCGAACTTTTCAGGTAATACCAAACATTAGTTGACGGACGAAACACCGCTATGTCGCTTCGTTTATCGCCGTCAAAATCAGCCTGCAAAACTTTATCGTCGCTCAAACCGAAATTCACCGCTTTAAAGCCCTGCGAACTTTGCAAAAGATACCAATTTTTATCTGCCGGGCGAAATACGGCGAAATCGGCTTTGTTGTCGCCGTCGTAATCGCCGACGACGGGTTTGTCGCCGTTTAAGCCGAATTTTGTCGCTGCAAATCCTTTGTCGGAACTTCTAAAAACATACCAAATGCCGTTTGACGGTCGAAAAACGGCTGTATCCGTTTTGTCGTCGCCGTCATAATCCGCCTGCACCGGTAAATCGCCTTTTGTGCCGAATTGGTGAACAGATAATTGCCCGTCGGAACTGTTCAAACGATACCAGTTACCGTTTGACGGACGAAAAACGGCGATGTCGGATTTGTTATCACCGTCGTAATCGGCGGGCGTTAAACGGTCGTCGGCTAATCCGAAATTTATCGTCGTAATCGAAAAATTCGAGCTGTTCAAGATAAACCAGGTGCGCGTTGACGGTCGGAAAACGGCGAAATCGGTTCGACCGTCGCCGTCGTAATCGGAACTGACGGCGACATCGCCGACGCTTCCCCAAGCGACGTTTTGCGATGAATTATCGGAACTGTTACGGATTAAAAAATCGGCTTCCCCGTTATTGTCATTCGGACGGTAAACCGCCAAATCCGTTTTGCCATCGCCGTCAAAATCGAACGGCGCACTCGTTCGCGCCGCATTCCGGCAACTGCAAACCGCGCCGTCGGAAACGATTAAATCGTCAATGTATTGACCTTGCCGCGAAGTTCCGACATCGGTGCCGACGCGCCAGCGCAGACGGACATTTTTACCGGCGGCGGAAACGGGAAGTTTCGCTTTTGAAACGACGAATTCGGAGTTTTGATTAACGCCGCTTTTTCCCGACCAAGCGCGTCTGCCCGCGAGCGGATTTTGACAGCAGCTTTCCAAAACGCCGTCGTAGCCGCCGGAAAGAAACACGCCGCCCGCCGCTTCGATGTCCAACCAATCATCGTTTCCGATTTTAATTTCCAAAACCGAACCGTCGTAAAATTTGTTGCGTAAAAACGTGCTTTCAAGATCATACCAGTTGCGAAAACTGATTTCGGCGTTTGGAGAAACGATTTGAAAAACGGGTGAAACCAGTTCATTCACGCCGACTTGAATCGCATTCGGCGAAAAAGCGGAATTCGGCGCGGACTGTCTTTGCGCGGTCGCGGTCGTCCAATTTCGCTGCGCTCCGTTTGCGCCGGTCGTCCAGCCGTCCGGCAAATCCGGCGCAATTGCGGAATCGAAGTTTTCCTGTAAAGCGATGCGTTTCGCGCCGGTATCTAACGAAACCAAAACTGTTCCGAGATTTTCCGCACCGTCGCGCAACGCAAAAGTTAAAATTATCGGGTCGCCGCAAGCTAAATCGGGCGCAACCGTAAAAGTAAACGGACGCAAAACCGACTTTCCGCCGATTGACGTAACGCCGTAATTCTGCGAATTTGACGGATTGACAACGCCGCCGGTCGTCAGCAATTCGGCGGATAGATTAACGGTATTTCTCGCGCCCGTATTGCGAAAGCTGAAATTTATCGTCACGGTTTCGCCCGGTTCGATTGAACGATTGACGGCGCAGCTTTCCGAGATAAATTTTGCGCCGACATATTCGAGAATGGCGGTCGGTTCGAGCGCGAAATTTTGAATCAGCGTCTGCCCGTTTGCCGCCGAAACGGTAAATGTCTGCGGTCGAAAACCTTTTGCCGACGCAGTTAAAACGTATGTGTCGGGCGCAATCATAAAACTTCCGAAATTTCCGTTCGCATTCGTATTGCGCGAAAAAACGTGGTTTGCCGTAACGAGCGCGTTTTTGATCGGCTGATTATTTGCGGCATTTGCAACAATTCCGCTAATCGTCGCTCGCGGCGCGGGCGAACATTCGGCGAATTTGAATTTCCCGATGCGCGTCAGCCAGCCGAACGAGCTTTCCGCCGC
>JALYQJ010000286.1 GCA_030855875.1 Acidobacteriota bacterium | reverse complement strand
TTTATTGATATGAACTTTGATATGGCAAAAATATTTTACCCTGTAAATTTTTGTTCGTAAACGGCAGAACGCTTGTTCGCATTTATCAAAGCTATTTTTTATTACAATCAATTTAACGCAAAGCGTTTTTTTGTGAAAGTAACAAAGCAAAATCTTCGCCGAACACTCTGATTATGTCAGAGCGATTGCAAAGTCGCCGAAGTTGACAAACATTATAGCGTAGAGTGAAACGAGCAACGCGAGTGAAACCCTACGTTGCCCGACAATTGATTTCCGACGCTGAAAGTGTCGAACAAACCGCGTTGCTGTTCGTCACCTTCGGCGACGGCACGTTTTTTTTGCTAAAACGTAGCGATTCTCGCTACGCTATAATATTCGTCATCTTCGATGACAAGAAAATGCCGACCTTGCAATCGCCCTGCCGATTTTGTCCGATAAGAACCACTTTTTTGAAACTCTTTCGATTTTCCGTTCGTAAAGTTGCAATAACGCTTTAATACATAGAATTTGCGTTACCCGTAAAAAAATAAAGAAATCAAACTCCACGCAAAAGAGGAAATATAAATATGGCTGTCAGCCGTAAAGGTAAAATAGTTATCGGAATTTCGATAGTGTTAGTGCTGTCAATCGTCGTTATCGCCAGCATTTTTGCGACGCGCAAAGATACGCCGGAAGTTACGGTCGTTAAAGTCGAACCGCGCCGCGAGCTGCGCTCGACCGTTACGGCTTCGGGCGAAATCAGACCGATTCAGTTTATGAATCTGACGAGCGAAGTGCAGGGACGAATTGACGAAATCAAGGTTAAAGAAGGCGACGCGGTAGAAAAAGGCAAAGTTCTCGTGCGGCTCAATCCCGATCAACTCGAATCGAGCGCGGACGCGCAGATCGCCGCCGTTCAAGCCTCGCAAAACGAATCGGAAGTGGCGCGTTCGCAGATTTCCGCCGCGCAAAATCAATTATCACAGGCGCAGCAAGGCTTAAATGCTTCGCAGGCTTCGGTTGACACGGCTTTGCAGCAGGTCGCCTCGGCGCGTCAGCAGGTCGTCGCCGCGCAAACCGATGTTGACCGCGCACAAGTTGATGTCAATACCGCGCAACGCGAACTCAAGCGCACGACCGAACTGCTCGAAGCCGGTGTCGAATCGCGTTCGGTTTTCGATGCGGCGAAAGACCGCGTTGAAACGGCTCAAGTCGCTTTGAGAAACGCGCAGGCACGGCTCAAATCGCAGCAGCTTTCGATCAACGAAGCGAATGCCCGCGTCAACGAATCACGCGCCCGCGCACGGCAGCAGGAAGTCGCCGTTCGAGACGGTAGGCGCGGAGTTGATACGGCGAGTCTGAGCGCGAACGCCAGCGCGGATCGCGCCAATCAAGCGGCGGCGATTCTGCGCGGTTCGCGCAATCAGCGCGATAAAACCGTCGTCGTCGCGCCGATTAACGGGATTATTGCCGAGATCCCCTCAAAGGTCGGAACATTCGCCGTCGCCGGTCTTTCGACGACGGCTTTGATGACGATTGCCGATATGTCAACGGTCAATATCGAAGTTAAAGTAGACGAAACCGAAATTGATAAAGTCGAAGTCGGACAGCCGGTAAAAGTAAAAGTTGATGCCTTCGGCGAAAACGAGATTGTCGGCGCAGTCAAGCAAAAAACACCTTTAGCCGTCGGAAAATCACAGACTTCGGGCGGACTTTCGACCAATATAAACGTGCAGGAAGCGAAAGAATTTCGCGTCGTCATCGAACTCGTTAATTTGTCGGACGAAACGCGAAACAGTCTTCGTCCGGGAATGAGCGCGACCGCCGTCATTACGACAAAAACGGTCGAAAACGTCCTCTCCGTTCCACTCCAAGCCGTTATCGAAAAGAAACCGGAAGTCGTTCCGTCGCCTTCAATTCAAGGGCAAACGCAGCCGGTCGGCACCGAAAAGCCGAAACCGATCAAAGGCGTGTATGTTTTGCAGGATAACAAAGCGAAATTCGTCGAAGTCGAAACCGGAATCACCGGAGAATCCGATATTCAAATCACCGCCGGACTTTCCGAAGGACAAGAAGTTATCACCGGACCGAGCCGTATTTTGAACACTTTGAAGGAAGATACGCTCGTCAAAAAGCAAGTCAAGAAGGAAGGCGAAAACGCCAATAAATCATAGATAATTCCAGATTCCAAATTCCAGATTGAAGAAGTTTTGGAATTTGGAATCTGGAATTTGGAATCCGCGAAGAAATGTATAGATTTATGGAAAAAGAAAACGGTCAGATTCAAACTGCCGGAGCGGTTGAAGTTTCGGCGGACAAAGCCTTGATTTCGATGCGCGATATTTGGAAAACTTATCAAATGGGCGTTGAAGAACTTCACGCTCTGCGCGGTGTTTCATTTGATGTGCAAAAAGGCGAATATCTGGCGATTATCGGTCCTTCGGGTTCGGGAAAATCTACTTTGATGAATCTGATCGGCTGTTTGGATTCGCCGAGCAAAGGTCAGTATTGGATCAACAACAATCTCGTTTCCGATATGACCGACGACGAACTCGCCCGTATTCGCAATAAAGAAATTGGTTTCGTTTTTCAAACATTTAATCTTCTCGCCCGCGCCACCGCGCTTCATAATGTCGAGCTTCCGCTGATTTACGCCGGAATGCGTTCCGCCGAACGACAGGAAAAAGCACACGCCGCGCTCGCTTCGGTCGAACTCGGCGACCGCGTAACGCATCGCCCGAACGAGCTTTCCGGCGGTCAGCGTCAGCGCGTCGCCATCGCCCGTGCGCTCGTCAATCATCCTTCGATTCTGCTCGCCGACGAACCGACCGGCGCACTCGATTCAAAAACGAGCATCGAAATTATGTCTTTATTTGAAAAGCTCCACGAAGAAGGCAACACGATTATTCTCGTCACGCACGAACACGAAATCGCTGCACGCGCCCACCGCATTATTACAATCCGCGACGGCGAAATCGAAAAGGACGAGCGAATAAAATGACGCAGGAAGATTTGAAGCGAATAATAAAGCGCAACAGCGCAATCGAAACCGTTTCGACCGAAACCGGCATCGCCGCAGGTTTGACGCTTGCCGAACTTGCCGAAAAAGAAGGAATCAATTGGGCATTCGCGGGCGGAATCGCAATGCACATTTACGGATATGTTCGCGCAACGACCGATGTTGATGTTATAGCCGACGAATTGTTAAATTTTGAAAGCAACAAAAATCTAAGTTTCGGCGGCGAAAGTTATCAGGTCAAAGTCGGAGATCGCTTAATCACGGTTGATTGGATTGTCAGAAACGACGAAGCCGCGAAATTCTATTCTCCGGCATTAGCCGAAGCCGTGGAAATCGAAGACGGAGTTCGAATCATCTCGCCCGAATGGTTAGTAATCCTGAAGCATCTGTCCGGCAGACCGAAAGACCAACTCGATTTGATTTGGCTGCTTCACGAAAGCGATTTGGTCAACCGAGAACAAGTCAAAGAAAATATCCGACAGGTTTTAGGCGAATACGCTACATATCTTATCAGAGATTTGCAAAGCGAATTTGACTATGCCGATGTGCTGAGAATGCGCGGCGAAAGAAACAAATACGATTGAAATTTTGCCCGATTATTTTTCTGCCCCATAGTTCTGATTTTACACTTTAGTGCCTTGTTACCTTACATTTTGAGAATTATAATTTTATCGAAAGTTTTGAGTCCCGCCTTCAGGCGGCTTTTCGTTTGCCATCAAATTGACTGTTCGTTGCATTGTGCCGCCTAAAGGCAGGACTCAAAACTTTAAACTGCTGAAAAACTCCCGCAAATAAACCTTTTTTCGATAATGGCGTATAATAAACGGCGAAACATTACTTCTTCAGCCGCTTAATCGAAATGAATTTAACCGAAACTTTAATACTTGCACTATCCGCGATTTGGGCGCATAAACTGCGCTCTTTTTTAACGCTTTTGGGAATGATAATCGGCGTGACGGCGTTTATGGTCGTGCTGTCGCTTTTGCAGGGATTTAATGTTTACGTTGACGAAAAAATCGCCGGTATCGGCTCGAATTCATTTACGATCAGACGATTCAGTTTTGAAGACTTTAAAAACACTGACACGATTGCCGAAGCGCAGCGGCGAAACAAGGATTTGACTTTCGATGAAAGGGATTTTATCCGCGAACGCTCGCAGCTGATTGATAAAATCGGTGTAAAGGCTTTGCCTAATTCGCGCGAAGTCAAACGCGGCAACGAAGTTTTGCAGGACGTAACGGTTGACGGCGCAGAGCCGGTTATCGCCGAAATCGAAAAACTGGACATCGCCGAAGGTCGTTATTTTACCGAAGCCGAAAACAACAATTCGATGCGCGTCGCCTTTATCGGCGCGGATATTGCTACCAAACTTTTCCCCTTCGGCTCGGCGGTCGGAGAAGAAATAACCGTTCGCGGAATTCCCTATCGCGTGATCGGTGTGCAGACGGCGAAAGGAACGGTTTTCGGTATGCCGCAGGATATGTTCATACAGTTTCCGATAAAAACTTACGGCTCGAATTTCGGCGGTTTGACCAATAGCCGCGGTCTTTATTTTATCGCCACCGCCAAATCCGACAAATTATTCAAAGATGCGGTTGAAGAAGCCCGAACTTTGCTCCGTATAAAACGAAAATTGGAGTTCGGCGAAAAGGACAACTTCGGAATCTTAACGCCGGACGCGATTGCCGGGTTGCGCGACAGCATTTTGGGTCCGGTTTTTATCGTCATCATCGCCGTTCCGGGCATCGCATTGTTAGTCGGCGCAATCGTGATTATGAATATTATGCTCGTCGCCGTCACCGAGCGCACAAAGGAAATCGGCATCAGAAAAAGTTTGGGTGCGCGGCAGTCGGATATTTTGAAACAATTTCTTTTTGAATCGGCGACACTTTCGGCAATCGGCGGAATTATCGGATTGATTTTGGCTGAACTGATCGGTTTCATCGTCAGCGTGTATTTAATTAAAACCGTTATTCCGTGGTATGCAATGGTTATCTCCATCGGCGTTTCGGCGGCGGTCGGCGCGTTAGCCGGATTATTTCCCGCGTGGAAAGCGGCGCGACTTGATCCGATTGAAGCTCTGCGGGCGGATTGAGTTAGAATATTTCAACAGGTCTGGTAATTTTACGCATAGATAACGATTATGAATATTCTCAGCGGTAGTTTTTACGAAAATTTGAAAATGGCTTTCTCAACGCTGCGAAATAATAAATTACGCTCGTTTTTGACGATTTTCGGCGTGATTATCGGCGTGATTACGGTAATGTTGATTTCTTCAATCATCAGCGGCATTGATATGGCGGTCAAAAAACAAGTCGAATCGTTCGGCACACGCTCGATATTTTTGCGTAAATTCGACATCTCGGTTGGCGGACACCGAAGAACGCAGGAAGAGAGAATGAGAAAGCCTTTGACAATGGAAGATGCCGAAGTTATCAAAAATCTTCCAGCAGTCGAGACTGCCGTTCCGTTTCTCGACATTACCAACAATTTTTTCGGACAGAAACTTTTGGTTTCCGGCAAAAACGGTAAAACTTCTTCGAGCGTCCGCCTTCAGGGGACTCTGCCGGATGTGGAAAAAGGCGGCGCGGAGGTTTTAATCGAAGGTCGCTGGTTTACCGAAAACGAATCGGCGGAAAAGCTCGACGTTGCTTTAATCGGCTCGACGGTCGCTGAAACATATTTTCCATACGGCTCACCGATTGGCGAAAATCTGGAAGTCGGCGGCAGAGTTTTTCGAGTTATCGGCGTTTTGCAAAAACGCGAACAGCTTTTCGGCGGCGGCGGCGGCAATAACGATCAGAGCAATATAATTTATATGCCGATTGGCGCGGCACTGAGACTCAAACCTTTCGCCGACGATTTGTTTATTCTCACCATCGCTAAAGAAGGCAGACTCGAGGAAGCTAAAGATCAGGTGCAAGACCTTTTGCGCGTCCGCCGCCAAGTTCCGTTCGGCGCGAAAAATAATTTCGGAATGGAAACCGCCGCTTCGATCATCGAGCAGTTTCAATCAATTACGGCGGGCGCGGCTCTGGCAATGATCGTTATTTCGAGCGTCGGTTTGATGATCGGCGGAATCGGCGTGATGAATATTATGCTCGTTTCCGTCACCGAACGAACGCGCGAAATCGGAATCCGCAAAGCAATCGGTGCAAAACAATCGGATATTCTTTTGCAGTTTTTAATCGAAGCCGCAACATTAACCGGTTTCGGCGGACTCGTCGGACTTCTAATCGGGTGGGCTTTGACGTTTTTAATTGCGCTCGTTTTCCCGTCTTACGTGCCGTGGTGGGCGCCGCCGCTCGGATTTTTCGCCAGCGTCGGCATCGGCATTATCTTCGGTTTGTTTCCGGCTTGGAAGGCGGCGCGGCTCGACCCGATTGAATCGCTTCGTTATGAATAATATTTGAGTAATAGCCACAAAAAGGCACAAAAGCACAAAAAGGTTTATTTTTAATTTCTTTTTTGCGTCTTTTGTGCCTTTTGTGGCTAATAATTTTGAGGCAGAGTTTTTAACTGATAAAACTCGGAAATAAAAGTGCGGCGACGACTGAAAGAGTTACGCCGACGAAAAAGATAGCCAGCGTCGCCGACCACGCGATTGAATTGGTGACTCGCTCGCCCGCGTTTTTCAAACCCGTCGCGTTCATCCAAATCCAATAGAAAGCCAAAAGACTGAACGCGCTCAGAAGCGTGTAGAGAACCGGATTTTCCGCGCCGGTCACCAGAAAACTCAAATTGTCCTGAATCAATGAACCTTGTCCGGTAATCGGGTGAATTTCTATCGGGTCTTTTATAAATAAAATAATCGTGTTGAGAACAAACCGAATGACCGCGACGGGAAATGAAGCGTAAACGGCGGCGGAAAAGGCTTGCCAGTAATTAATTTTTCCGCCCATCGCCAACGCGAATAAAAAGAAAACCGCACCGAGAAAAGCATACAAAAAAACCTGTCCGGCAAAACCGTGAATTGATTGCGCGACGCGCTGCACGGGATTTTTGTTGTCGGCGATTGACTGCGCCCGGCTCGCTTCGATTTGCCGACGCGCTTCGTCGTTCATCATCGGCATTTCCATAGTTTTATCAATAGCGTAATTAGTCACTCTTTCCGGCGTTAAACGATATAGAAAAGCGTTGTAAAAAATAGCCGAAAACACCGATATAATCAAAACGGCGACAAGCCAGCGCGGATGCCTTCGCAGATTTTGAAAAACTTCCGCCGGAGCGTAAAAAATTCCGGTCAATGTGTCCGCCGTCGGCATTCGCGGCGTTTCATCCGGTTCGGGCTTCTCAACAAAGCTCAAACCGATTATCAAACCGCCGAGCAAAATTAAAATAACGCCCGTTTGAGTTAATCCCGGAAGGACTTTAAGAACGCTCAGAACAGCAAGCAGCAAACCGATTACCGCAACGATAATTCCAGCTAAACGATTCATAGGTACCTCTCAAATTGTATTTTGGTAAATCCTGTAGTTCGTCAAATCTTACGACGAACCAGAAAACATTGTTTCAGTTATCGCTTATTCCGCTGGCGGCGCACTTTCGTAACCTTCAACACGAATGCAGGCTGCCGTATGACCTTTCGTGATCTCGCGCAGTTCGGGAACGACAAGCGCACATTCTTCAATCGCAAACGGGCAGCGCGTTCTAAAACGACAGCCGGAAGGCGGATTGATCGGTGTCGGAACATCGCCCTGCAAAACAATGCGCTCGCGTTTGTGTTTCGGGTCGGGAACCGGAATCGCCGACAAAAGTGCTTTTGTGTAAGGATGCAGAGGATTTTCGTATAATTCCTTCGCTTCGGCGATTTCGACGATTTTTCCGAGATACATCACCGCGACGCGCTGCGAAATATGTTCGACGACTGCCAGACCGTGCGAAATAAAAAGATATGTCAGACCGAATTCCTGCTGCAAATCCTGCAAAAGATTGACGACCTGCGCCTGCACCGAAACATCGAGCGCGGAAACCGGCTCGTCGGCGATAATTAATTTCGGATTCAGAGCCAAAGCCCGCGCGATTCCCAAACGCTGCCGCTGACCGCCGGAAAATTCGTGCGGATAACGGTGCATATAATTCGGGTCGAGTCCGACTTTTTTCAATAAATCGGCGACTTTATCCTTCCGCTCGGTTTTGTTGCCGATGCCGTGAATTTTCAGCGGTTCGGAAACGATTGAAAGAATCGTCAGGCGCGGATTCAAGCTCGCATATGGGTCTTGAAAAATAATCTGCATTTCGCGCCGCAAGGCTTGCATTTCGCGGTTCGGCAAACCGACGAGATTTTTGTTTTCAAAGTAAACATCGCCGCTCGTCGGTTCATAAAGCCGCAGCAAACAACGCCCGACGGTTGATTTTCCGCAACCGGATTCGCCGACCAAACCCAATGTTTCGCCAGCTAAAATATCGAATGTTATATCATCAACCGCCCGCACCACGTCGTCCGAGTTTTCGACTGGAAAATGTTTGACCAAATGACGAACTTGAACAAGTTCTTGTTTTTGAGTTTTCACCGCGCTGTTTTCCATTAAATTTATTTGATATTCATTCTGCTATTAGCTCATAAAACTTTAACCCGACCTGCTTTCTTACTTTTATTAACTTCAATTTTTCCAATAATGCAGAGAACTGTCTGGATTTTAACATTCGGCTGATGTTTCCGGCAAAATGCTTAATCCGCCCTGAATAAAAGTTTTATGGTTTTTTAGGTATGGCAGCGAGCCTGAAACCGACGTTGTTCATTGCTGCAGTTGTCGAGATTTTGCCGCGCCGCGCCGGACGCAGTTCGTCCAGAAACTGCGAAACAGAGCCGCCTTTCATCACTCTTTCTTTGGAATCTCCGACGACATTAGACGAACCGTCATTTTTTGCTTTGGAAAAATCCGTGTGCCAAACGTCTTCGACCAATTCCCAGACGTTGCCGCTCGTGTCAAACAAACCGAAATTGTTTGGCAGATATGAACCGACTGAAACAGCAGTTTTATCGTTGGAATGCGCGTAAAGCCGCCAAATTTTTTCGTCGTCATCGTCGCCCCAATAATATCTCGTTTCGGTCAACGCCCGCGCCGCGTATTCCCATTCGGCTTCGGTCGGCAAACGATAAGTGTAACTGTCGTTCGCTCCTTTTTTGGCATTCAGCTTTTTGATAAATTCCTGAACATCGTTCCACGAAACCGAATCCACCGGACAATCGTCGCCGCATTGTTTGTTTTGACTCGGATTATCGCCCATTATCGCGTTCCATTGTTTCTGCGTGACTTCGTATTGTCCGATAAAAAAATGCTGCGGGATTTTAACTTTGCGCTGCGGTTTTTCGTTGGCTAACGAACCGGGTTCGGTTGCTTTCGCGCCCATTGTAAACTCGCCTTTCGGAATTAAGCGAAACTCCATATCGAAGGAATTGTTCATCTGAAAAGGATTGTCGCCGCGTTCCATTTTGAGTTGCGCCAACGGCGGCAAAGTCGGATATTTTTCGATAATTACTTCCAGCAATTGTTTGCTTGCGCCCAAACCGAAAAGTTTATTAATCACCTTCGGCGACAAATCGGTAAATGTTATTCCGCGCTCTTTTACGCCTTCAATCAAAAGCCGGTTGCGCTCTTTTAAAGAGATTTTGGTTGAGCGAAGTGCCTTTTCGATGTTGAATAACGTCAGCGGCGCATCGCTGTTTTGAGCCTTACTTTCGCCGAACAGAATCAGACTCAGTGAAAATATAAACAGCAATTTTATAGTTACATTTCGCTTTATCATCGCAGACCTCTCAATTTATTATATCGTCCAAAGTCACCTTTTTCTTTGCGGTCGGTTTCGGCGCGGCTTTGGTCGGAGCGGATTCGGTTTTCGCACGAGTCGGGCGCGGAATTTGAACGGGTTTTACTTCGACTTCTTTTTCCTGTTGTTTTTCAGTAACTTTTTCGGTCATTTGCAGAGTTTCATTTGAATTTACCGCATTCGCGTTTTCTGAAATTGTCGTTTTTTCAGAGTTCGCTGTTTGAGCGGAGTTTGAAAAATTAATTTGATTTGAATTATTTTGCATCGAGAATAGAAATATTCCGATTGAAACCGCTAAAACCGCGCCCGCGCCCAATCCGATCCAGCCGTATAATTTTTTGTTTGTGTTTTTACTTTGACCGTTTTCATTTGCGCCTTTTTCAAAACCGACCGGCAAGGTTTGCGCCGAACTAACTTCGGGAACGAAATTCTTCTGCGTCGAAATAAATTCCTCGCGGACGAACGGCTGCGGCGAATCCTGCGAATAAAAGGCTTTCATCAGCGCATCGCGCATTTCTTTTGCGGTCGAAAATCTCCCTGAAAGCTCCTTCGCCAGAGCTTTTTTGACCACGTTTTGGATATTTTCCGGCACATCCGCGGGCAGCGAACGCGGTTCTTTGGTGACGATTTCATAAATCAAAGACGGAATCGTGTCGGCGGCATACGGCGTTTTCCCGTTCAGCATTTCAAAAAGCATTACGCCTGCCGACCAAATATCAATCTGCGGCGCGGGCTTTACCCGTTCAAAAGATTCGGGCGACATATAAAGCGGCGAACCGGCGGAATTAGTGCCGAAATTTGAACTCGTCAGCGAAACGGTTTCGATTATTCTCGAAACGCCGAAATCCGCGATGCACGGAACATCGCCTTTGAGGAGAATATTTTCCGGTTTTAAATCACGATGAATGATCTTTTGCGAATGCAGATGTGATAGTCCGTCCAAAATGCCGCCCATTATCTCCACCGTTCTTGCCAAATCCGGCGATTTCCCGCCGTTTCGCCGCAGCCAGCCGCGCAAAGAACCGCCGTCGGCGTATTCGCTGACGATGACGAACATTTCGTCAAAAATAAATCCGTCGAGAACCGATACGACGTTTTTGTTGCCGCTCGCGTCAATCCACGTATTTATTTCGCGGCGGACGCTCGAATAATCCGAAATTCTTTGATTTTCGCCGGAAAGAAATTTCAGCGCGACCGAAACTTTTTTATCGGCAATTTCGATTTTCTTCTCCGCCAGCCAAACCTCGCCGAAACCGCCTCTGCCGAGAAACTTTTTCAAAGTGTATTCTTTGATTTCAAAACCTTCTTTCAGCATATTTTTCTTTCGCGCCGCTCTGATTTATGATTGAAAATACTAACACAATTTAACTATTTGACCGAAAGATCCGCTAGGTTTGCCGAAGTTGTAGTTTTGGTAATTATTTTCCGGTTATGCAATTATTAAGTTTGCTCCGGTAGACTGATTTATCGCGGCTTTTGATGTTGAAAAACTTACCGATAGAAAACAGATGCGAAACCTTACTAAAATTTCGTGTCTGTTTTACTTTTTGATAACGATTTGATTTAGCTTGTGGAATTGAAACAAAAAAATTACTCGCCTTATTTGGCTTTGCTCGCCGTGCAATTTACGTTCGGTGCGCTTCCGGTGATCGGCAAAATCGTTTTAAAAACGATTCCGAGTTTGGCGGTCGTCGGTTTTCGCGTCGGGATTACGGCTTTGGCTTTGTATCTGGTGCAAAGGTATCGCGGAAATATGCGACTGGAAAATAAAAAAGATTACCTTCGTTTTGCAATTTTGAGTTTTTTCGGAGTAACGCTTAACCAGATACTTTTCGTCACCGGACTTTCGCTGACAAAAGCCTCGAATACTTCGCTGCTCGCCGTGACGATTCCGATTTTTGCGCTGTCGTTCAGCGCGATTATAGGAATTGAAAAACTTCGTAAAATAAAAATCGCCGGAATCGCTCTGGCGGCAATCGGCGTAATTTTGCTGATTGACCCGCGCAACGCTTCATTTTCGTCGGAAACGACCGTCGGCGACATTTTGATTATCCTCAATTCGCTTTCCTACGGCATTTACGTTTCAATCTCTAAAGACATCGTGACGCGCAACGGAGCGATTAAATCAATCGCGTGGGTTTTTATTTTTGCGAGCGTGATTTGCGTTCCGCTCGGTCTTTATTCGCTTTCGGGCGTTGATGTTGCGGCGGTTTCGCCGACGATTTGGCTTTTGATTATGCACGTCGCTGTCGTTTCGACACTTATTCCTTATCTTTTAAACGCCTGGGCTTTAGCTCGCGTCAATCCTTCGACCGTCGCGGTTTTTGTTTATCTTCAGCCGCTCATCGGATTTTTTCTGGCAATCGTATTTTTAGGCGAAAAGTTAGACTTTAAAGTTGCCGTTGCCGCCGTTTTAATTTTCGCGGGAGTTTTTTTAGTGACGAAAAAGTTTGCGCCGAAACAAATCTTAATATAATCTTTGCCGTATTCAGCGCATCATAATTCGATATGCCGACGCAAATTACTGAAATTGTAGATAGCGAACGCGGAAAAACTATTCTGCGCGTCGAAGGCGAGCTTATGTTTGACGATGCCGTTTTGCTCGAAAAAATCGCGCTCGGAATGCGGGCTGAAAACGGCGCGAATCTGACGCTGGATTTTGCCGATCTCGACTTTCTCGACAGCGAAAGCGCACCGATTATCAAAAGACTTGAACGCGAACACGGTTTTGAAATCGAAGGAATCGAGATTTTTCTGCAAACCGTCATTAATCAAACCGAAAAGCGAAAAACTTGAAACATTGACAAAACCGGCGCGACGACACGACAATTTTCAAATGAGAATTGACCAAATTGCCGAATTACTGGGCGGAGAATTACACGGCGCGGGCGATGCCGAAATTACCGCCGTCGCCAGCTTCGAAAAAGCCGGATCAAGTGAAATTTCCTTTATCGAAAAGACTTTCGATACTTTAATTACGCCGCAAATAAACGCCTCCTGTCTGCTCGTTCCCGAAAGTTTCGACGCGCCGCTTCCCTTTCCAGTTATCAAAGTAAAAAATCCGAAACTCGCCTTCGCCAAAATCGCCGCCGTTCTGCATCCGCCGAAAAACCCGGCTCCCGAAATTCATCAGTCAGCCGTTATCGCCGAAAATGCTTTGATTGGCGCAGACGTTTTCATCGGAGCGTTTGTCTGCGTCGGCGAAAATTCTCTCATCGGCAACCTAACGC
>JALYQJ010000282.1 GCA_030855875.1 Acidobacteriota bacterium | reverse complement strand
ATTTCTTCCAAAATTGTGTTGTCGGTTCGCTTCATCCGAAAAATGCGGTCTTCGATGTTGTTTATGGCGTTGTCAAAATCGTCTACGACCGGAATATATAAATCAACAATCTGGTCGAGAATTTGATGAAGCAGATAATCCGCGCCGCGTGAACAGACGTAAGGCGACGAACGAAGCTGGCGTTTGACGGCATCAATCGAGCGAAAATTTTCGTGATGATAAGTGACGACGTAATTTTTCCCCAGATAACCGTCCATTTCCTTGGTAACGAAATTATAGGAATTTGTTTCATTTTTTACGCCGTGAACGATAAAAAACAAATAGCCGGGAAAGGCTTCGACTTTCGGATGATTGCGCGTTTCGTGCGCGTCTTCGATAGTTAAATGATGAAACTTAAAGACATCCGCCAAAATTTTCTCGTCTTCGATGGTCGGAGCTTCAAAATCAACCCAAACAACATTCTTTTCATCCTTTAATAGTTCAGGAAGCTGCTGCGCCGTAAAACCTTCTTCGATATTGTCGGAATCACTGCGATAAACGAATATTTCCATAGTTAATTGTAAGTTTAGAGAAATCTTTTTTGCGTTACTCTGCGAAACCCTTGCGTCACTTGCGGTAAGAAAGAAATTTGACCGCAAATGACGTAAAGATTTTCAACTTTTTGATTTATGCACAAGTTGCAGTTATTTATACCGCCCGTAAATTTTTCGGTCAGTCACGTAGGAAACGATCAAAAGAACGAGCGCGGCAAGCGGAATCGCAAAACCGCTGTCACGGGCGTATAGATGAGCGATAAAAGCGAGAATGAAATCGTAGAAAAAACCGGCATACGCCAAATCCTTTAAGGTTCTCGATTTTTTTGTGAGAATTGCGATAACGCCCAGTATTTTTGCGATTCCCAGCGGATAAACGAGATAAGCCGGATAACCCAGACTGTTGAAAATTTTCGCCGCTTCCGCATAATTAACCAGATAAATTATTCCTGAAGCGAGCATCATCAAACACAAAAGCGCGGTGGCAATCCAGTAAATTATTCTTATTGATTTCACTTAACGATTCTCCAAACAAAATCCTCAAACATTTCGTATCAAACACTTCGTAATTGATAAAATATAACAAGTTTTCCAAATTCAAAAGTTTCATTTATAGTTATTCCTAAACAATGACAGAACAAAACGCAACGCTGAAAGTCGAAAATGTTTCCAAACGCTACGGCGATTTTACGGCGGTCGAAGATTTGAGTTTCGAGGTTAAAGCCGGACGGGTTTTCGGTTTTCTCGGACCGAACGGCGCGGGAAAAACGACGACTATCCGAATGATTGTCGGCATAACTTACCCGGACGAAGGAAAAATTGAGCTTTTCGGCGAGCGCATCTCGACGGAAATGCAAAATCGAATCGGTTATCTGCCGGAAGAACGCGGTCTTTATAAAAAAATGAAGATTCAAGACCAACTGCGTTATTTTGCCGCTTTGAAAGGCGTTTCGCAGACGGAAGCCGATAAAAGAATTGATTTCTGGCTCGAAAGAATGAAACTCGCCGAGTGGAAAAAGAAAAAAACGACCGATTTGTCGAAGGGAATGCAGCAGAAAATTCAGTTTATTTCGACTGTTCTGCACAATCCCGATTTGCTGATTCTGGACGAACCTTTTTCCGGTCTCGATCCGGTCAATGTCGAATTTATGATGGAAGTCGTCAGCGAACTTAAAGCCAATCACAAAACGATAATTTTCTCGACACATCTGATGGCGACGGCGGAACGGCTGTGCGACGACATTATTTTAATCAACAAATCGCGCAAAGTCATCGGCGGAACTTTGCGCGACGTAAAAGCGAGTTTCGGAAAAAATCTGATAGCTCTCCGGGCAATCGGCGGCGAAACGGTTTTGCAGGACAAATCGCTGGTCGCAAAATTAACCGCGCACGCCGACGAATTGGAAATCGAACTCGCCGAAAATACGGACGCGCAGCTTTTGTTGAAAAGATTAATTGAATCGGGCGCGTCAATCACAAAATTCGAGCAAATCGAGCCGAGTTTGAACGACATTTTTATCGAAAAAGTTGGCAGAACTTAGTTGAGGTGAAAAATGCAGACACAAATTTTAATCGAAAAAATTAATAATTTGCCGCCCGAAAAAATTTATGAAGTCGAAAACTTTGTGGATTTTTTACAGGAAAAACTAAAACGTGAGGCAAAAGAAACGCGCTTTCGGGATATTTCAAATTACGCTGAGCAACACGCCGAAAGCGATGCGGATTTAGATAACGAACTCGAAAGCGCAAGCGTCGAGTTTTTAACAGAGGCTGAAAAGGAATGAAACGCGGCGAAATTTATTGGGCGAATTTACAGCCGCGCTCCGGTTCGGAGCAGCAGGGCAGACGACCTGTAGTTGTTGTTTCTCACGACGGCTTTAATCAAAATCCACGATGGCGTTCGATAATCGTCATTCCGGTTTCGACTTCATCAGCGCAAGCCAAACGCGGTTTGACTGCAATTCTACTGCCGGGCGGCATCGGCGGCTTGAAGCAGGAAAGCGTCGCGTTATGTCATCAAATTACAACGCTCGACCGCGCCAAATTGACCGAAAATATCGGTGAACTCTCCGGCGAATGGATGGAGAAAATCGAAGAAGGTTTAAAGGCGGCGACAGATTTGTTTTGAATTTATGAGAAAATTTTTAGCCGTCGTAAAACACGAATATAAAAAAATCGTTCTGAAATGGTCGTTTTTAATTGGGACATTGTTGTTTCCGATTATCGCCGCCGGTTTCGCCGTCGTTCCGGCGTTTATTTTTTCGATCAAAGGCGAGCCGACGCGAATCGCGTTTGTTGACCAGACCGGAAAAATTGCGCCGCGTTTGCGGGAAAGTCTCGCGCCGGAAAAAATAACGGAAAAGGCGCGGGAAAAAGCGAAAGAGTCGGGGATTCAGATAGACGCTTCGCAGCAGGAGCAAATGCAGCGCGGTGCCGAACAAATGGGCGGGACTTTCGCGTTTGTAGATTACAGCGCGGACGAAAAACCGCTCGAACAGATACGCCGCGAACTAAACGAAAAAATTATTCAAAAAGAACTCGACGCATATCTCGTCATTCCGCAAAATTTCGATTCGCCAGGCGCGAAATACGAATTTTTCTCGCGCAAAGCCGGAGATTTCGTCGGCGAACGCACATTAAAAGATGCCGTCAACGAAGCCGTTCGTTCTCAAAGACTTGCCGATGCGAAGATTGACGAATCGCAGCTCAAATCGTTAAGTCAAAACGTCAATTTTGAAGCGAAAGGCGTTGACGAAAAGGGAAATGAAAAGGATTCCGACAGCAGTTTTATCGCGGCTTTTATTATCGGTTTGATGATTTACATTACGCTGGCGATTTACGGGCAAGCCATAATGTCGGCGGTCGTCGAAGAAAAGGAAACACGCATCGCCGAGATTTTGTTTTCGTCCGCTAAGCCGTTTGAGTTGATGATGGGCAAACTCGTCGGTGTCGGTTTAGCCGGATTGACGCAGCTTGCGATTTGGATAATTTCCGCGCTTGTTTTGGTCGGCATCGGTGTCGCGCAGATGAGCGCGGCGGGCATTTCAATTGCGATTCCGAACATCACGCCGCTGATGGTCGTTTACTTTTTCATCTTTTTTCTGCTTGGGTTTTTTATTTACGCTTCGATTTTTGCGCTTATCGGTTCGATGGTGACGAGTGTGCAGGAAGGCGGACAATTCTCGTTTCCGCCGATTATGCTTCTTCTGATCGGCTTTTATTTTAGCTTTGCCGTCATCCGCGATCCGAATT
>JALYQJ010000270.1 GCA_030855875.1 Acidobacteriota bacterium | reverse complement strand
TCATAGAAAGGCGTGTGCGCCAGAGCAATCGCATTGCCTTCTTTTTTTGGCGAGATTCCCCAACCGTCAAGGATGATGAGAGCCAGCGGTCTTTTACTTTTATCGCTTTTTTGTCCGTTGTCCATATTCGTTCCAAAGCCAAAACTCCAATTTCCAAGTTTCACCGTAAGCATTTCCGTTTCCGCCTTGTTAAAAATTGAAAATATCGAAAAATCGGGGACTCTTAATTTCTTTTAATTGAATTCCTGAAGCAAGATTATTGCCCGACGTATTATAACCGAAAAACCCGAAAAATGATTTTAATAAGCGTTCGGCGAGGTTTTTTCCATCCAGCGTTCGGGAAATCTGAGCGCGGAAAATTCGTATTTTTCGTAAAGCGCGTGTGCGTCTCTCGTCGCCAGAATCCAACGCCGCAAATTTTGCAAATCAGGATGATTCGTAATCGTTTCCATCAGCCATTTACTTATCCCGCGCCCGCGAAACTCTTCGACGATAAAAACGTCGCCGAGATACGCAAACGTCGCGTAATCGGTGACGACTCGCGCAAATCCGACTAAATTTTCTTCTTTGTAAACGCCGAAAGGCAAGGAATTTTTTATCGCCGTTTCGGTCTGCTCGCGCGTTCGCTCTTTCGCCCAATAACTTTCTTCGGTCAGAAATTTGTGAATCGCGTCAACCGGCAAACGCTCGCGGTCGGTGCTGATTGTAAATTCGCCGTTTTGCCATTCGTGATTTTGCTTCATTTTTCAAGGCACAAAGAGCCGATTTTGAAATTGTGCAAACCAAACTCATTAGCAATAATCTCGCCAATTTTTCTCATTTGTTCAGCTTCCTGACTTTTTTCTTCACTTCCGTAAAACCGTATCCGATAAGTTCCGTTTACATTTGTTTCCATCATATAACCTGTTTCGTCAATCATCGAAATATAGTAAGAATAATGCAACCCAAGTATTCCTGCATCAACCAAATTTTGCCAGGTATTTTCCCAACCTGATTTTGGAGTGAAAAGACTAATCTTTCCCATTCGATATATTTTATCTTTTGGATAATAATATCCAACCTGTTTACAATTTATTTCCTTTATCGCAATAGCAGTCCAAATTCTATCGGTGCGTTTTAAGATAAAACCATCTATTTCAAATTCTGAAAACCAAACTCGTACTTCTAAATCATCGCCGGACAAACTTATTTCTCTTAGTTTTGGAAGTTCATATTTATCAGTTATCGGGTTCACAAATTTAGCAAAAATCTCATCCTTCCTTGTCTCTGGAATGATAAGTATCGGCTTTTGATTTAGAAAGCACGAAGAAAACAAAACAATAAAAAGAAAAATCGTAATTTTCATTATTTTACTCCGTTTGAAACCTTGCCTTGCAGTTCGGGCATTCGATCATTTTGCTTTTGCCGCTGATCGGAATCGTCGGAATAATGAAAAACAGCGAGATAAAACGCATTCCGGTTTTTTCCGTAAACTGCGCGAGTGCGCCGCATTGCGAACATCGAATCATTTCCGGCGTTTTTTCAGAACCCCAACTGAAAAATTTTGTGCCGATGATAAAAAACATAATTAAATTGTCGGTTTCAAATATTTCAAACCGCCGATAAACTTAAAATCGTCAATGTTATAAGTGACAACCCTCAAGTCGTTTTCGAGCGCAGTCGCCGCAATCAGCGCGTCGGCAAACAGTAAGCCGTGCGAATTTGAATATCTGTCAATCAATTCAATGGCGAGTTCGGATATTTTTGGAGTAATCGGCAAAAGCGGAAAATTGTCTTAAACTTTTTTTATTATCCGCTTTTCCTGATTCGACTTTGAACCTTGTAAACACTCTATATAAATTGTCGTATCAATTATAGCTTCGAGGTTTTCAACAAATTTCGTAACGGTAGAATCGCCTTTGAAAACCTTTGAAAAAACATTTGTGTCCGGCAGATATTCGATCATATTTTACCGTTATTTTTATCCCGAATCGCGCGGTCGATTTCAGCAGCCGATTCTTCGCGGTCAGCCCAAATACCTGAAGCCTCCGCTAAAT
>JALYQJ010000379.1 GCA_030855875.1 Acidobacteriota bacterium | reverse complement strand
CGGAGCAGCACTTTTGCGGGCGCGGTTATCGCTCTCATCGCCGCCGCGCTCATCTGGCGACGGCTTCCCGAACCGAAAATTTCAAAATGACCCTTCAAATACAACTTTAGCCATAAACGGATTTCCGCACTGAGGTTTAAAAATAAAGAGACGCTGAACATCATTTAAGATTTATTCAGCGTCTCTTTATTTTTAACGGACAGTATTTATTTTTCTTCGGGAATATCTTTCGTGTTTCCGCGTTCGAGTTTGGCGAAACGCGAGGTCGGCAGCCATTCCGGCATTTTTTCGGTTTCAGAAATGCGCCAACCTAAAATTCCCATTACCTCGGCGACCGTTTCCGCGCCTTCCCACGCCCAACCCGGTTGAATCGTATCGCCGGGCTGATGATAATCCTTCTTTTCCCAATCCTTGATGCGTTTGATCCAAATTTCCTTATCTCCAGCGGGCGCACCGAGCAGCATCAGAGCCGGAACGCCGCGTTCGACAAATGAATAATGGTCTGAACGGTAGAAAACTTTTTCGTCCGGCATTGGGTCAGGAATGACGTTGATTTGCAGCGTTTGCGCGACATCGGCGAGCATCGCGCCCAAACTCGAATGCTCCGCGCCGTAGCCGACCATCGTTTTGACGGGCGCGTAAACTTCCGAGCCGATTCCGTCGAGATTCAAATTCGCAGCGACTTTTTTAATGTCCCAAGTCGGTTTTTTCGCCCAGTATTTCGAGCCGAAAAGCCCGTATTCTTCGCCCGTCACCGCGACGAAAACCATCGAGCGTTTCGGTTTCACAGACATTTTTGAAAAGGCTTCGGCAACCGTCAGCATTTCCGCCGTTCCGAGCGCGTTGTCCGCCGCGCCGTGATAAATTTTACCGTTCTCGACACCGTAAGCGTCGTAATGTGCGCTGAACAAAACGGCTTCTTCTTTAAGTTTCGGGTCTGAGCCTTCCAAATAACCGACGACATTGCTCGAAGTTCCCTTCGTCGTTTTCAGTTTGATATTGATTTTTGCCGTCTGTTTGAGTTTGATTGCTTTGAAATCGTTTTTTTCGGCTTGGGCGAGCGCGTCCTTTAAACTCACACCGGACTTGGCAAACAGCTTTTCCGCGCCTTTTGCGCTGACGTAAATGAACGGCGGTATTTCCGAGCCGACGCTTTCGTCACCCATTTGAATCTGACGGCGGCTGAAATAATCAATCGCTTCTTCGGGCGGATTTTCTTCTCTGCCGTGACCGATGAAAACGATTGCGGTAACGCCTTTCATAAACAAATTTCGGATAAAAAGCCGGTCGGCTTTGGCATCTTTCCAAGCCTTTTTGTCTATGCTTTCGGGCGGACCTTCGAGAATAACGGCGATTTTTCCCTGCATATCAACGCCCTGCAAATCGTTTCTTTTAATCGAATCGGCAACGATTCCGTAAGCGACGAAAACCATCTCGCCGCTAACCGATTTATTTCCGGCGGAAAACGGCGCAATTCCATAATCAGAACCCGGTTTTAAGGTTTCTTCGCCAATCTTAAAACCGGTTTCCGGCGCGTAAGCTGTTTCTTTAAATTCAATTTTTTGCAAATACGAACCTTTATCGCCGAGCGGTTTTAAGCCGATTATTTTAAAACGGTCGGCGATCCAGTTTGCGGCTTTGTCGCCGCCGGGCTGCATCGTCCCGCGACCTTCCATTTCCGGTGCGGAAAGTGCCGCTGTAATTTCCTTGATTGTCGGAATATTGATTTTTTCGACAAGTTCGTTTTCAGTCGGGGAAAGCGAACTTGTTTTAGCGGGCGCGGCGGCTTGGGCGAAAGTTTGAACGCTTAACAAAGTCAAAAGCATCAACGCCGATGTTGTTTGCCGCCAGTAAATTTTTAGATTTGATTTCATTTTTACTCCTGATAACTTCAGTTTTTATATGTGATTTTTGTAAAAAAAAATTAAGCAATCGTGTTAGATTTATGAGAATTACTGCTTGTGCAA
Source organism: Acidobacteriota bacterium (assembly GCA_030855875.1). Taxonomy (GTDB): domain Bacteria; phylum Acidobacteriota; class Blastocatellia; order Pyrinomonadales; family Pyrinomonadaceae; genus SXVE01. The sequence goes on along the minus strand of JALYQJ010000379.1, from coordinate 7,107 downwards.
AAATACGAACACGCACTTTTTCAAAACCGATTCTACGCAAGACAATACGAAAAGGTTTGAAAACCTGAAAGACAAAATTTTTGGTTTTATTAGACCTCGCTGAGAATGACGATTTCAGCGCGGCGTTTCGCTTCATCGAGAAACTCTTCGATGTTTTTTTCAACCTTTTCTTCCTTCAAGAGCGCATTTATGTCCGCGCGTTTTTCGTCAAGATTCGGTGTCAAAAGTCCATCATATTTGCGGCGAAAGTCCGGCACGAAAACTTCTCGGTAATATTTCGCTTCGTCTTCGGGCGTGATAACGGCGAATGAGCGAAATCGAAATTCAAGATATTTATCAATCGCCACACGCTGTCCCATTATTCGCTCGAAGTTGTCGTCTTTAACCGAATCAAATCCGACGATTTTCAATCTGCGCTCGAATTCGGCAGTCGAAGGAAAAATGCTCAAAACCTCTTTGATTTTTTCGTCAATTTCGGCTTCGGTCGGCGGACGCGGCAGCCTTTGAGCTTCGAGCGCAAAAAGTCTTTGATTGATAATCAACTGCAAGGCTTGATTGAGAGCTTCCGAAGTCGGCGGCGTAAGCGGCGCGTTCGGCTGCAAAGCAAGCTGCCAGACCAGATCGGAATACGTGATGAGTTCCGTCCGAACGCCGTCGCTGACAGTCGCCACCGTTTTATCAATCGTTTCCTGCGCCTGCGTTTTTACTGAAAATAACGCGAAAAATAAAATGATTAATAATCCGAACGCGAGATGATTTTTAATGAAATGTGAAGAACTGTTTTTCATAATTTTACAGAATAATTATGTTAATTTTTCTCTGAAAACGGCAAACTGTCAACCGCAATCGAAAATTGTTTAAATATTGACAAAAACGCAAAAAATCTATTTAATAATAAAGGAAGTTTCTTTCAACTTCTCCTACCAAATTAGTCCGACCTTATCTGATGAAAAAAAATTACTAAAAGTTTGTTACGCAGTAAATCAAATCAAAATGTTAGCCTCGACAACAGCTAAGAAAGGAGCGCGACCGTTTTTCACCGATGCGGAAACCGGCGATTCTTCCTCCGAATTAAAATTTATTTCCGAACTCGGTCGGAGTCTGCTTTTTTCGGTGCATCCGAAAAAGGTCGCCGCCCGCGTTGCCGGAGCGATTCAGACCGGCGCGAAGGCGGAAGTTTGCGCGTGCGTCGTCGAGCTTAAAAACATCGGTTTAATTAGCTGTGCTTTTACCTCCGACGGCGAATTAAGCGCGAATTTTCTGCACAAACAGCGTTTTGAAAAATGGCTCGAGTTTCTGCCGCCGCAGATTTCCTATTTGCAGGAAAATGAAAAGCAATTTCTTCTAAAAGCCGCAAATCACGAATGCGAATATGTTTCTCCGCTTCACATCAACGGCGAAGTGAAAGGAGCGTTAATCGTCGGGTTTGAGGCGAAGAAAAATTTTACTGACTCGAAAGCGCGTTTGATTGACGCGGCGACGCAGATGGCGGCGATGTCGGTCAATCTTTCGGCGCATTACGAAACTGCGATTAACACTTCGATCAACGAAGCCCGTGAAGAACACCGCAAATTTACCGAATCGGTTTTGGACGCTCTGCCCGTCTCGCTCTACGTCGTTGACCGTGATTACCGGATTGTAACGTGGAATCGTCATCGCGAAGAAGGCGTTCAGGGAATGCCGCGCGAAGCGGTTATCGGGCGCGATGTTTTTCAGGTTTTGGCGAAATATCCGCAGGGAAGATTGCGGCAGGAATTTGAACGAGCATTTAAAAGCGGCAAAATCGAGCGCATCGAACAGCAAACGACCGATGAAAACGGCGCGACCAAGCATTGGCTCGTCAGCAAAATTCCAATGCTCGACGAAGAAACGGGCAACGTCACGCACGTCATTACGGTCGGCGAAGACGTAACCGTGCGGGTCGAAGCGATTCACGCCGTCGGTCGCGCCGAAAAGCTCGCGGCGGTCGGTCGGCTTGCTGCCGGAGTCGTTCACGAAATTAACAATCCGCTGGCGACGATTGCCGCCTGCGCCGAAGCCCTGGAACAGAGAGTCGAGGAAGGCGTGTTCGGCGCGTCCGAAGACGTGGAGGATTTGGGCGAATATCTCGGTTTGATAAAATCCGAAGCGTTTCGCTGTAAATCAATTACGACCGGATTGCTCGATTTCAGCCGCGTTCGGGCGGGAAACCGGCATTTAATTGATGTCGGCGACGTTCTGCGTTCGTCGGCAAATCTAATTTCACATCAAAAGCGCGGCGACAGCATCGCTATCAAGTTTGAAATCGGCGAAAATCTCGCGTTCGTCGAAGCCGACAGCGGACAACTTCAGCAAGCCGTCATCGCGCTCGCCACGAACGCGGTTGACGCGATGAGCGGCGACGGAACGCTCACCTTTCGCGCCTTCGCTCAAGCTGCCCGCGTCGTCATCGAAATCGAAGACACCGGCTCCGGCATTCCACCCGAAGACGTTTCCAAAATTTTCGAGCCGTTTTTTACGACCAAAGAAGTCGGCAAAGGAACCGGCTTAGGTTTAGCCGTCTGTTACGGCATCATCACCGAACACGGCGGTCGGCTTTCAGTGCGCTCGAATGTTGGGAAGGGAACTGTTTTTTCGATTTTCTTGCCTGCCAAATCGAGAGGGTAAAATCTTTACTCTTAAGCAGGAATATCTACTTTAAATTAACGCTCAAAACTTAAAACTCAAAAAAAATTATGCCAAAACTTTTAGTTGTTGACGACGAAAAAAATCTGCGGATGATCGTGCAGAAGGAAATGACACGGCAGGGTCACGAAGTCGAAACGGCTTCGGACGGCGAAGCGGCTTGGGACGCGCTCGAAGCTCAGGATTTCGACGTGCTTTTGTGCGATATAAATATGCCGCACCTCGACGGAATTGGGCTTTTGCGGCGTTTGCGCGAAAAATCGCAAAATCCGCCCGAAGTGATTATGCTGACCGGACAGGCGACGGTCGAATCGGCAATAGAAGCGATGAAACTCGGCGCGTATGATTATCTGACAAAGCCGTATCGCATCTCCGAACTCGCCGTTCTGGTAACGCAGGCGGCGGAAAAACAGCAGCTAAAAATTGATAATCAGCGGCTTCGCGCCCAGATCGAACGCACGAGCAGCAAGGATTTACCGGAAATCGTCGCCAAATCACCGCAGATGAAAGAAGTTTTGCGACTCGTGCAACGCGTTTCTCCGAGCGACACTTCGGTTTTAATAACCGGCGAATCCGGCACGGGCAAGGAACTTATCGCGCAGGCGATTCATCGTTTAAGCCGTCGTGCTGACAAAACTTTTATTGATTTAAACTGCGCGGCTTTGCAGGATTCGCTGCTCGAATCGGAACTTTTCGGACACGAAGCCGGCGCGTTTTCCGGTGCGCGCAATCGCAAGCTAGGACTTTTTGAAATTGCCGATCACGGTACGATTTTTCTCGACGAAGTGATGGAAATGCCCGCGCAGTTGCAGTCGAAATTGCTTCGCGCACTCGAAACGCGCTCGTTCTTTCGCGTCGGCGGCGTAAAAAAGGTCGAAGTCAACGTGCGGCTCGTCGCCGCGACCAACCGCGACACGCAAAAATCCGTTTCGGAAGGCGTTTTTCGTTCTGATTTGCTTTACCGTATCAACAGTTTCGAGATTCACATTCCGCCGCTTCGTGAACGCCGCGAAGACATCGCGCCGCTTTCGGAATATCTTCTGCAAAAAATTGCCGGAGCAGGTGCGCCCGAACTTTCGCCGCAAGCCGTTGACGCGCTTTCTTCATTTAGCTGGACGGGAAACGTCCGCCAACTGAGAAACTGTCTCGAACGCGCCGTTCTGCTCGCCGACAACGGAACGATTACGACCAAAGAACTTCCGCCCGAAGTCGTTTACAAAACAAACGAGCCGAGCGTTTCGGTCAGCTATAATCTGCCGCAGTCAAACGCCGCGAGTTCGTTCCAAAACACAAACCCGACCGCCTTGCGCGACGTTGAAAAACAGCAAATCATCAATGCCCTCGACAAAACCGGCTGGCATCGCGGCAAAACGGCAGAACTTCTCGGCATTTCGCCTTCGACACTTTACCGCAGATTGCGCGAATACGATTTGGAAACGCGGTAATTCTATCAACTGATGTTATGCAAAGGATGGTTAGAATGGAATTTTGAAAATATTTTTCGTATAAACAAGTTACTTGATTTGTACACCGATTATCTCCAAGTTACTTTTGGACTAGCCAGCGCAACTGGATTGTCGAAAAGGTATATCAAGCTCTGGATGAACTGCAACGGGATGTTGACGGCTGGATGAATCACTACAACACGGAGTGGAGGCATTCGGGCAGATATTGTTACGGGAAAACTCCGATGGAAACTTTTGCCGAAAGTGAACACCCGGCGAAGGACAAGGAGTTGGACGATCAAAAATGATGGGCTTTCGGCGCAGCGAGTCGGACAGATTCCGCTGTCGGAAATAACTCAACTGTCGGATAAAGTCTTGACTACTACAATTTACGATCCTTAACCAAAACCGACAAAATAAAAGTCTCTATTTAAGCCGCCCTTTAAAAAAATTGACATATTCCACGTCTGGATACATAATCTCTTAGATTTAAGTAACAAAACAAAATTCAATCGCTGTAGTTTATTCCCCGCGTGTTTGGAGGTTTAAAGTAGAAAACTATGTCTTTCGCAAGTCTTCCTATAAAACGTACGTTCGGACAAACAATGCGAAAGGGCGCGTGGTGGGCGTATCCTTTGGTTGTCTTTTTAGTGCTGTCAACTTTTGTCGTTTATTCGACGTGGGCGGCGTTTCAGGGCGAGCATTATCGTTTCGGAAATTATTTATCGCCTTTTTATTCGCCCGAACTTTTAGGCGGAACCGAAAGTTTTTTCGGTCCGAAACCGTTGTGGATTCCCGAATGGCTTCCTTTTTCGGCGACATTTCTCATTCTCTGGGCGCCCGCCGGTTTTCGGTTTACCTGCTATTATTATCGCGGCGCATATTACAAAGCATTTTGGGCTGATCCGCCGTCGTGCGCCGTCGGCGAACCGCGCTCGAATTATCGCGGCGAGCGAAAATTTCCGCTTATCCTGCAAAACGTCCATCGGTATTTTCTTTATCTCGCATTGATTTTTTTGATTTTTCTCGTTCACGACGTTTGGATGGCGTTCTGGTTTACCGATGCGGCGACGGGCGTAACTTCCTTCGGCATTGGACTCGGCACGATAATTCTGGCGGCGAATGTCTTTTTTCTCGCCGGCTATACTTTTAGCTGTCATTCCCTGCGGCATCTCGTCGGCGGCAAATGCGACGAACTTTCAAAATTTCCCGTTCGCCGGAAAGCCTACGACTGCGTTTCTTGTCTCAATAACAAACATATGGTTTGGGCTTGGTGCAGCCTTTTCGTCGTCGGATTTTCCGATATTTACGTGCGCCTTTGTTCGATGGGAATTTGGACGGATTGGAGAATTTTTTGAGTTATAAATGGAGAATTTGAAACCACAGATATTCACAGATAAACACAGATAAATCAAAAAACTATCTGTGTTTATCTGTGAATATCTGTGGTTTCAAAAAACTGTTTCAAGTTTTTGTTACCTTTGACTTTATGGCGGAATACCAAACTTATGAACACGATGTTCTTGTAATCGGCGCGGGCGGCGCAGGGCTTCGCGCAGCGATTGAAGCATCGGCGGCGGGCGTTTCGGTTGGACTGGTCTGCAAATCTCTGCTCGGAAAAGCGCACACTGTAATGGCTGAGGGCGGAATGGCGGCGGCGATGGCGAATGTTGACGACCGCGATAATTGGAAGGTGCATTTTTCCGACACGATGCGCGGCGGTCAATACGTCAACAACTGGCGAATGGCGGAACTTCACGCCAAAGAAGCACCCGACCGCGTGAGAGAATTGGAAGCGTGGGGCGCGGTTTTCGATAGAACTAAAGACGGGCGAATTCTTCAAAGAAATTTCGGCGGACACAAATATCCGCGACTCGCGCACGTCGGCGACCGAACCGGACTGGAGATGATTCGCACCCTTCAAGACCACGGCATTCATCAGGGCATCGAAGTTTATATGGAAGTCACCGTCATCGCTTTATTAAAGGACGGCGAGCGCGTTGTCGGCGCATTCGCATATGAACGCGAACACGGCAGGTTCAGAATCTTCAAAGCTAAAGCCATAATTTTAGCCACAGGCGGAATCGGTCGAGCGTATAAAATCACAAGCAATAGTTGGGAAGGAACGGGCGACGGTCATTCGCTCGCCTTTGACGCGGGCGCGGAATTGCTCGATATGGAATTCATTCAATTTCACCCGACCGGAATGGTTTACCCGCCGAGCGTTCGCGGCATTCTCGTCACCGAAGGCGTTCGCGGCGAAGGCGGAATTTTGAAAAACAGCGAAGGTCGGCGATTTATGTTCGACGACATTCCCGACAACTACAAAGACCAAACCTCCGACACCGAAGAAGAAGGCTGGCGTTATGTAACGGGCGATAAAAACGCGCGTCGTCCGCCCGAACTTTTGACCCGCGACCACGTTGCGCGGTGCATCGTCCGCGAAGTTAAAGCCGGACGCGGAACGCCGAACGGCGGCGTTTATCTCGACATCGCGTGGATAAAAGAAAAGATTCAAAACGCGCCGGAACACATCAAGAAAAAACTGCCGAGTATGTATCACCAATTCAAGCAGCTCGCAGATTTAGACATCACCACAACGCCGATGGAAGTCGGACCGACGACGCATTACATAATGGGCGGCGTTCGCGTTGATGCGGATACGCAAGCCTCAACTGTTCCGGGTTTGTTTGCGGCGGGCGAATGCGCGGCAGGCATTAACGGCGCGAATCGTTTGGGCGGAAATTCGCTGTCGGATTTATTGGTGTTCGGGAAACGCGCCGGAGAATACGCCGCAAACTTCGCGCAGGAAAATGATTTTGGAAAAGTTGACGACGCTCAAATCGAAAAAACCGTCCGCTGGGCGTTAGAGCCTTTTGAAAAACAAACAGGCGAAAATCCGTTTGAGATTCAACACGAGCTACAGGAAATGATGCAGGATTTGGTCGGCATCGTCCGCACCGAAGACGAAATGCAGCGGGCTTTAATCGGCGTGAGA
>JALYQJ010000245.1 GCA_030855875.1 Acidobacteriota bacterium | reverse complement strand
CGGAAATCACGCGCGAACGCTTCGAGCTTTTAGGAACAAGTTTTATCCCGCAGCATTCGGACGCGCGGATTCTCGACCAACTAATTTACAAATGGAGTCACTCGCGCCGACTTATCGCCGACGCGCTGTTTGAATCCTACGCCGCGCTCTGGCACGACGGACGGCGCGTAACGCGCAGGGAAATAGAGCGCGACGCGGCGAAACTTTTTTCGGGTAATTTTCGCAGTTGGATTGGATTGGAATAAAAAAATTATGCCCGCGAAATACACGCGCACATACGAAAAGTTTGATTAAAATGTAAGCAAAAATTCTTATTACTTTTCCTTTCGTGTTTTTAGTGTGTTTCGCGGGCAAAAAATTATGAATCAAGCGGAAAACATTACGGATTTATCAAATCGAACGGCGGTTGTCATCGGCGGAACTTCCGGCTTGGGACGCGCGATTGCGATTGGTTTGGCGCGTTCGGGCGCGAATGTGATTGCAGCCGGACGACGCGAGGAATTGGTCGAAGAAGTTTGCGCTGAAATCGAAAAGGCAGGACGAGAAACTTTGCAGAAAACAGTTGACGTTTCGAGCCGAGAGTCAATTGACGCTTTGCGCGACGCGGTTTTAGAAAAATTCGGCGCGGTCAATATTTTGGTGAACGCCGCCGGAAGAACCGCTAAAAATCCTACCGCCGAAGTTTCCGAAAACGAGTGGGAGGCAATTTTGGATACGAATTTAAACGGCACTTTGCGGGCGTGTCAATCGTTTTACGAACCGCTGAAAAAATCCGGCAAGGGAAAAATTGTAAATATCGCGTCGCTCGCTTCGTTCGTCGCTTTTCACGAAGTCGCGGCTTACGGCGCGTCGAAAGCGGCGGTTTTAGCTTTGACCAAAAGTTTAGGCTGCGAATGGGCGAGAGACGGAATTTGCGTCAACGCGCTTGTTCCCGGAGTTTTTCCGACGGAGTTAAATGAAAAACTTTTGAACGGCACGGAACGCGGGCGCGAAATTTTAACGAGAACGCCGATGAAGCGTTTCGGGCGAGCGGAAGAAATCGTCGGCGCGGCGGTTTTTCTCGCGTCTGACGCGGCTTCGTTTATCACCGGGCAAACCGTTGCGGTTGACGGCGGTTATCTAGCGTCGGGCGTAAATTCGTAGTTTGCGTCGGCAGAAAAATTAATAAAAGAGGCGAAAATGGCAATAGAAAATGCTTTTGACGAATCAAACAGAACAAAATCTTTGAGCGGTGCGGGCGCGGAAGAATCGGCGGCAAGCGTAACGGGCGCGGCGGTCGAAGCATTGACGGAAAATAACGTCCAAAGCGGCGGAAATTTTCGCTGGGTAATTTGCGCTCTGTTGTTTTTCGCCACGACTATTAATTATGTTGACCGCCAGGTTTTGGGAATTCTCGCCAAGCCTTTGCAGCAGGAACTCGGCTGGTCGGAATCCGATTACGGCTTTATCGCTTCGGCTTTTACGGGCGCATACGCGGTTGGATTACTGGTTGTCGGGCGGCTGATGGATTGGGTTGGCACGCGCAAAGGGTTTTCGTTTGCCATAGTTTTTTGGAGTCTCGCCGCGATGGGACACGCCTTTGCGCGTTCGGCGTTCGGCTTCGGCGTAGCGCGTTTCGCTCTCGGTTTAGGCGAAGCCGGAAACTTTCCCGCCGCCGTTAAAACGACTGCCGAATGGTTTCCGAAAAAAGAACGCGCTCTTGCGACGGGAATTTTTAATTCCGGCTCGAATGTCGGCGCAATCGTCGCGCCGCTCGCCGTTCCGTGGATTACCGCCGCTTACGGCTGGCGCGAAGCCTTTATTTTTACCGGCGCGCTCGGTTTTATCTGGCTCGCGTTTTGGCTGTGGCTTTACCGCCGACCGGAAGAACATCCGCGCCTTTCAAAACAGGAACTCGATTATATCCGGTCGGATGCCGCCGAGCCGGAAACGAAAATCAAATGGGCGAGTCTTGTTTCGTATCGCCAGACGTGGGCTTTTGCCGCCGGAAAATTTTTTACAGATCCGGTGTGGTGGTTTTTTCTGTTCTGGCTGCCGAAATTTTTAAATGAAAATTACGGGCTGACTTTAACCCAAATCGGATTGCCGCTGATTGTGATTTACGTGGCGGCGGATTTCGGCTCAATCGGCGGCGGTTATTTATCGTCCGCGCTGATAAAGCGCGGCTGGACGGTTAACGCGGGGCGCAAAACGGCGATGCTCGTCTGCGCTTTGTGCGTCGTGCCGATTTATTTCGCGGTTCACGCGGCAAATTTGTGGACGGCGGTCGCGCTTATCAGTTTAGCGACGGCGGCGCATCAGGGATTTTCGGCGAATCTTTTCACGCTCGTCTCCGACACTTTTCCGCGCCGCGCCGTCGGTTCGGTCGTCGGGATGGGCGGTTTCGCGGGTGCAATCAGCGGAATGCTCGTCGCTTCGGCAGTCGGGCTGCTTTTGCAGGCGACGGGAAGTTACACGCCCGTTTTTCTGCTCGCCTCCATCGCTTATCTATTCGCGCTCGGCGTGATTCACCTGCTCGCGCCGCGTTTAGAGCCAGCCAGAATTGATGCGCTTGGAGTTTAAATTTATGAATTATCGAAACAAAATTTTGTTCGTCGCGTTATTTTTGACTTTATTTTCGGCGGAACTCTTCGCTCAAAAAATCACGAACGGCGAAATCAAACTCGATGCCGGAAAATTGCGAAACGGCGCGAGCGTTGATTTGACGGGAAACTGGTTTTATCGCCCCGATTATGCTGTTAAAAAGGGTGAGAAAATTGAAACGAGCGAGCCGACCAAAGACGATTTCATCGTCGGCGTGCCGCAGTTTTTAAATCCGATTCGCTGGTGGCTCGATGATTCGGAGGATTTCAAAAAAAGCGAAGCGGCGCGAATGAAAAAGCTCGGTTTTGACACCGACAAAGCCGAAGAAGGCTGGTATAAATTAACAATTAATGCCGACAAAATTCCCGCCGGCAAGCGTGTTTTTATTGAATTCGACGGCGTGGCGATGAAGTCGAAAGTCTTTTTGAACGGCGCGGAATTAGGCAATCACATCGGAATGTTCAGCCGCTTCGCCTTTGATTTAACACCACAGTTAAAAGCCGGAAAAAATCTGCTCGCCGTTTGGGTTTCGATGGAAAAAATTCCCGTCTCGACCGTTTCTCTGGGAACGGCGGTGACGGTCAACCTCACCGCTTCAAAAGTTTTGAGCCTTAGTAAAGGAATGTTCGGACCGCTCACGCCGGTCGCCGAAAATCGCGCATATGATTTGCACGGCATCTGGCAGCCGGTTCGTTTATCAATCTACGGCGCGGCAAAATTGGACGATGTTTATTTTATTCCGACGCTGACCGGCGCGAAAGTCGAGATTGAAGCTAAGGCGTTTGGAAATAATCAAACGGCGATAGTCAAAGCGCGTTGGACGGACGTGAAAACAAATAAAGTTTTCGCCGAAGCAAAAGCGCAAAAAATTCAATTGAATTCAAGTAAATCAACCGCGACGCTGGAAGTCAATAATCTCAAACCAAAACTTTGGACACCGGCTGACCCAAATCTTTATAGACTCGAAGTCACGCTCGAATCGAGCGACGGAAAAGTTTTGGACAAATTCGCGCAGTCAGTCGGCTTTCGCACGTTTGAAGCCAAGGGAAATAAACTTTATCTGAACGGCAATCCGTATTGGCTGCGCGGCGCGAATCATCTGCCATACGGCAAAAATCCGTGGGATGCTGAATTGGCTCGGAAATTGATTCGGCAAATGCATGACAATAATCAGCGGGTGACGCGCACGCACGCGACACCTTGGAACGAAGCGTGGCTCGACGCGGCGGACGAAATCGGTTTGGGCGTGAGCATCGAAGGAATTCGCCCGTGGGCGTTTGTCGGGAAAATCGGCGCGACACCGAAAGATTTATTCGAGCATTGGCTAATGGAAAACGCTGATGTCGTCAAAAGAATCCGCAATCATCCGAGCGTTTTGATTTGGACAATCGGCAACGAAATGCTTCTGAGAGACAACGAAAACCCCGAAAAATGGAAACAGCTTTCGGATGTCGTCAAACAAACCAGAGAACTCGACCGGACTCGCCCGACAATTGTTTCGTCATCATATCAGCGCGAGCCGGAACTTTACGGGAAAGTCATCGAGCCGAACAAATTTGACGACGGCGACATTGACGCCATTCATAGTTACAAAGGCTGGTATGCCGATTCGCCGTTTGTCACCGATTCAAATTTCGAGCGTGAAATGGAAAGATCGAAATGGAATCGCCCGTTTATCGGACAGGAAATGTCAACCGGCTATCCCGATTTGGACACGGGTTTGCCGGTTTATACCTACACGAAGAATCAACGCTCGCCGCAGGCGTGGGTCGGCGTTCACTCGTATCCGGGCAGCAACCCGGCGATTTTTCTCGAACATCATCGCGCCGTTACCAAAAGATGGGCGGAACAGTTGCGGTTTCAACGCGCCGATAAAACCGCCGGTTTTATTCTTTTCGCCAACGAATGCTGGTTTTCGCACAGCTTTAACGCTGAAAAAGTCAAACCGTATCCGGTCGTCGAAGCGATGAAATACGCTTTCGCGCCAGTCGGGTTGGCTTTAGAAACCGCGCAGCGCAGATTTTACGCGAATGATTCGGTAAATACCGCGATTTTCGTGACGAACGACGACGAGAAGTTTCGTGATTTTCAAAATTTATCGCTTGAAATTACCTTTGCTGACCAAAGCGGAAAACAAGTTTCATCGCAAAAAGTCGGAAACTTGGCGAATTTGAAATATTACGAAACGGCAAAAATTCCGGTTGAAATTAAAGCTCCAAACGCGCAGACTGCGCGGACGAAATTAAATTTAATTACCAGACTTTCGCAGGGAAACGCGGAAATCAGCCGCACGGTTGATTACGTCGAAGTTTTCCCGAAACCGACAGCAAACAA
>JALYQJ010000235.1 GCA_030855875.1 Acidobacteriota bacterium | reverse complement strand
GTTTCTTTGCCGATGCCGCTCGACGCGCCGGTGATTAAGATGACTTTATTCATAGAAAACAATTTAACGCAAAGACGCGGAGGCGCAAAGACGTAAAGAAAAATAAACCGCGAATAAACACAATCATATACAGCTTTTTCATTACCTCTTGCGGTTACAATTCTTTGCGCCTTTGCATCATCGCGTCTTTGCGTTGAAATGTTTTATAATTAGGTTATGAAATTCCTGCACATTTCCGACATTCACCTCGGCTGCACGCGCTATCAACTCGAAGAAAGTCCGAAGGATTTTTACCGCGCGTGGATTGACGTTTTGCAAAAATACGCAGTCGGCGAAAAAGTTGATTTCGTCATTATGGCAGGCGATTTTTTCCACAAACGCAGTGTGCCGCCCGAAACGATGAATCACGCTTTTGCCGGTCTTTCGCTGTTAAAAGACGCGGGGATTCCGGTAGTGACCATTGAGGGAAATCACGATCAGAAACACAACGACAACGAATATTCGTGGCTGCGTTCGCTGGAAAACTGGCGTTTGATTCACCTGCTCGAACCGCGCAGTTTTGAAGGAAAATTCGTTTACGACAATTGGGATTACGACAGCGAAAGTCACGTTCGCGGCGGTTACATAGACATCGGCAACGCCAGAATTTTCGGCTCGGCGTGGTATGGCGCGTCGGCAAACTGGGCGATTCCGATGCTGACCGAAGCCATCAAAGACAATCGGCGCGATAACGCGTTTCATATTTTGATGCTTCACACCGATGTTGAAGGTCATCAAACGCACCCGATTCCTGCGCTTTCAATTGCCAATTTAAGGGAACTAAAATCCGTCACCGATTACGTCGCGCTCGGACACACGCATAAATCTTACGAGATTGATAATTGGGCGTTTAATCCCGGTTCGCTCGAAATCACGAGCATTGACGATTTCCGCGAAACGCGCGGCGCGTGGCTCGTCGAAGTCGGCGAAAACAACGAGGTCAACGCCCGGCACATCACCGATTATCGCCAACGCCCGTTTCAGCGTCTTTCGTTCGACGTTTCCGGCTACGCGAGCGCGCCTGAAATTACCGAAAGCGTTTTGGATTTAGTAAAAAACCAAGCGCGTGTTCCCGAAAACGCGGACGAGCCGCAGCCGATTATTGAAATAACTCTGCGCGGACATCTCGGCTTTCCGAATTCGCTTCTCGAACAGCAAAAAATCCGCGAAGAAACGCAAAAAATGACCGACGCACTTCACGTCCGCATCAAAAATCACTCTGCCCCAATCGAATACGCCGTCGCCGCCGATTTAGAAGAAGACGCATCGCGCGAAAAGCTCGAACGCCGCGTCATCGAAGATTTAATCATCCGCGACAACCGCTACAAAGCCAAAGCCGAAGCGATGGCGGAAGCCGTCATCGGCGCGAAACGGATGGTTTTGAGCGACGAAGAACCGGAAAAGATTGTGGATTTTATCGCGCTGAAATTAGGATAAAAATCATAGCCGACATCGCCGTATAAATCTTTCAATTCAAATTTCGCAGCGCGGTCAGCCGTAATGCCTATTTTGAAAAATGTTATAATCGGCGGCGAGGTGATTTTATGACAAAGACATTGAGCATAAACGAAGTTTCGATGCAAACAATTATCTCTCTCACGCGCAACGGCGACGAAATTGTTTTGGAAGAAAACGGCGAACCGCTGGCAAAAGTTACGCCGATTGAAAAGCCGCAAGTTCAAAAACCGAGAATTGCCGGATTGGGAAGAGGCACGATGTGGATGAGTGAAGATTTTGACGACGAGTTGCCGGACGAATTTTGGAATTTTGATAAAGAATTATGATTGAGTTTTAATTTTCCTTTAACTTTGCTAAATCTCTGCTTTTACAATCTGTCAATAATCATTTTGAGAATGAAATATGCGTGTTCGTAGATTTTCTGACTGTCGTTGTTTGGAACTAAGCAGGCAGGCAGAAATATTGTAATATAATAACAATATGAATGTGCCAAATAAATTTATCAAGAATTTGTCTGAAGAAGATTATGACAAACTGGTTGAAAACCATCAAACGGCTG
>JALYQJ010000206.1 GCA_030855875.1 Acidobacteriota bacterium | reverse complement strand
CAATGAAAGCGGCGGGCGTGCCGATTCTGCCCGGCAGTCCCGAACCGATTGAAAGCGCGGAAGAAGCGATAAGATTAGCGAAGGAAATCGGTTTTCCCGTTATTACCAAGGCGGCGGCGGGCGGCGGCGGACGCGGAATGCGAATCGTCCGCAAAGAAGAAGAACTCGCCGTTAATCTTGAAACAGCGCAAACCGAAGCACTCGCCGCCTTCAAAAACGGCTCGGTTTATATCGAACGCTATATCGAACGTCCGCGCCACATCGAAATTCAGGTTTTAGCCGACGAATACGGCAATGTCATTCATCTCGGCGAACGCGAATGCACGATTCAGCGGCGACATCAAAAACTGCTTGAAGAAGCTCCTTCGCCGGTGATTACGCCGGAGCAGCGCGAAAAAATGGGCGCGGTTGCTGTCAAAGCGTGTCAGGAAATCGGTTATTCGAGCGCGGGAACATTCGAGTTTTTGCTTGACGAAGACGGAAGTTTCTATTTTATGGAAATGAACACGCGCATTCAGGTTGAGCATCCGGTGACGGAAATGGTCACGCTCGCCGACATCGTGCGAAATCAAATCCGTATCGCGCAGGGCGAAGAACTCGGTTTTAGTCAGGCAGACGTGCTGATTGTCGGGCATTCAATCGAATGCCGGATAAACGCCGAAGACCCGGAAAAATTTACGCCTTCGCCGGGAAAAATCACGGCTTTCAACATTCCGGGCGGTCCCGGTGTGCGCGTTGATACGGCGGTTTATCCCGGCTACACCGTTCCGCCTTTTTACGATTCGATGATTGCGAAATTGATTGTTCACGCCCGAACGCGGGAACTGGCAATTGCGCGAATGCGCCGTGCGCTGGAAATGATGGTCGTCGAAGGCATCAAAACGACGATTCCGCTGCACATCAAAATAATGAACGACGAGCAATTTCAAAAAGGCAATTTCTCGACCAAGTTTATGGAAGAATTCAAGCATTAAGCCGGTCGTTGATAAAATGTGTGGTTTATGATAATTTCGACTTAGCATTTAACCACTAACAAGTAACAATTAAATGACTGAAAATTTTGCGGTTGTCGTTTTGTCAAAAACGAATTTACTGCGAGCAAGGAGAGGCTATTTTTTATAAAATTTTTGTAAAATACTGTAGAAAACAAAGTTTATGGCAACAGAAAAAGAACTAAAAGAACAAATTGTAGGCGACTACAAAACTCATCAATCGGACACGGGTTCGTCACAGGTACAGGTCGCGCTTTTAACGCAGCGTATCAATGAATTGACCGAGCATTTCAAAGTGCATAAAAAAGACAATCATTCGCGTCGCGGATTATTGAAAATGGTCTCGCGCAGACGCAAATTGCTCGATTATCTCAAACGTCGGGATATTAACCAATATCACGATATTATCAAGAAATTAGGACTACGTAGATAAGAGTCGGAGTAGAGAGTAGAGAGTGGAGAGTGGAGAGTCTGAAAAACTTTTACTCTTTACTCTCCACTCTCCACTCTCCACTCTTTTGACTTCTTCGAGTCATTGTAAAACAGGTTCTCTCGAAGACTTTGCCGGAGGCTGCTGAACGTGACAGCGCAAATAAGCCGCCGGACAAAAGAGAATCGGTCGCAAAATTTAGCGAATAAAAGCGGCAGGGCTTCACGGCACAGCACCTGACGCTTTTTTTATTTTTATAATCTGAGGAAAAAAAGATGACACAAAAAAAATACTTGAGTGAAACTATCAAGGTCGGCGACAAGGATTTAAAGGTTGAAACCGGAAAAGTCGCCAAGCAAGCCGATGGTTCGGTTGTAATCAGCTACGGAGAAACGATTATTTTAGTCACCGCCGTTAGTGCGCGCACCGCGAAAGAAGGATTGGATTTTTTCCCGCTCACCGTTGAATATCGTGAATCGAGTTATGCCGCCGGACGCATTCCGGGAAATTATTTTCGGCGCGAAGGTCGTCCGAATGAAAAGGAAGTTTTAACCTGCCGCCTGATTGACCGTCCGGTGCGTCCGCTTTTCGCCGACGGTTATCGTTTTGAAACGCAAATCGTCGGCTCGGTGCTTTCAGCTGATGACGAAAACGACCCGGACGTAATTGCTATTACCGGCGCGTCGTGTGCGCTTTATTTGTCGGATATTCCGTTTGAAACCCCGATTGCGGCGGTCCGCGTCGGTTTGATCGAAGGAACATACAAAATCAATCCGACTTACGACGAACGCCGCGAATCCGATTTGAACTTAATCGTCGCGGGAACCGAAGAAGCAATCGTAATGGTCGAAGCCGAAGCAAGAGAAGTCGCGGAAAACATTATGGTCGAAGCCTTGATGCTCGCGCACAAGGAAATCAAACGTTTGTGTTTGTGGCAGAGGGAATTGTTCAAAGCTCTCGACATTAAAAAGCGCGTGTTTGAAACATCGCTGCTCGATGAAGATTTAACCGCCGAAATTGAGAAAAACTTCACCGACCAATTACGCGAAGCACTCAACACAACCGGCAAAGATAAAATAACGAGCTACGCGGCGATAGAC